>JABGWZ010000064.1 GCA_018675995.1 Opitutia bacterium
AACAAATACGCCAGCTTTCAGGGCACATCAATGGCTACACCTCACGTGTCTGGCGCTTATGCATTAATCCTTGCCGCAAATCCACAATGGAAGTCAACACAGGTCAAATTGGCTTTAATGGAGGGTACAGACAAAGAGACCCTAATGGAAAATAAATGCGCTACGGGAGGAAGACTCAATATCAATATGGCTCTCTCAGTCGCTCCCCCTCAAGAAGACCTGCTTGTTCTTAGTCCAACGAAACTTGATTTTGGTGAAGTATCACCTAATAAAAGTAAGCTCTTAGAGTTTACGCTGACCAATGAAGGAGAAGAAGAAGCCACTATTTCTGGGGCAGTCCTTAATTCAGAGAATTATACTCATAACATGGAGCTTCCGTTATTGATCAAAGCGGGTGAAAAAATAACAGGAGCTATCTCATTCAAAAGCTCAGTCAAAGGGGAATTTGATTCCACACTTACATTGACAGTCGATACAAAGAATAACCCGACAATAAACTTGTCACTATTTGCACTTGTAACTGCTTACCCAGACTTGATAGTGAATCCTGAAAACTTGCATTTCGGGTTGAGAGACGGGGAAAGTGGAAACCAAAAAGTGATTCTTTCTAACATTGGAAATGACGAACTCAGCTTCGAGGTATTCATTCCAAAAAACAAAGCATGGCTTACCTCGTCCCTACAGGACAGTAACAAATATGTTATTTTACCTGGAGGAACTACTGAATTTGTCGTTTCGGCTTCAGCAAATCAAATGCCAACCGAGCACGAGGAATCTTTTCTTTTGATAAGATCTAATGACCCTGACCAACCCGAGAAAAAAATAAATATTTCAGCTCAAAGGCTCAGCGAGCAAGGAGGCCTTACCGTTCGTCCTTTTTCGCTTATTTTTGAAAATACTTTTATCGGCCAGACAGTTCGACAAGAGATATCTCTTTCAAATACTAGTACAAAGAAAATAAAACTGGATCGGTTTTCTTTCAGAAACTCTCAGTTTTCTCACGGCATCAGCTTACCCCTGACCCTGAAAGCAGGTGAAAAAACCTCAACCGCAATATACTTCTCACCATCTGAATTAGGCACAACCGAAAGCTCCGCCCTTCTCCTCACAGACGAAAATGGTGCCAAGTTAAGAACCTACAATGTAAGCGGCAGAGGATTAGTCCCACCCCACATGGTAATCAACCCAACTGCTCTCTCAGCCAACCTTTCTATGAATGAAGAGAAGCAACTACCCCTCACAATTTCTAATAATGGAGGATCAACTCTTAAATGGAATCTCAAAGGAATCACTCCCAAAGGAGGAAAATCACTTACGTTACCAAAGCTTTTTAAAGCATCCCACTTCTTACCACGTGCAAAGGGCCAGAACGACTACCGTAATGGAATTCCTGTTTCCACATTTGGCGGAGGACCAGATTTCCACGGCTACTCATGGACTGACTCGAAGGAAGCAGGAGGCCCAGAGCATCAATGGATTGACATATCAAAATCAGGAATTCTGCTTAAAGTATTATCTGAAACTGACGACGGGTACGCAAAGGTATCCCTTCCTTTTACGATGGAACTTTACGGTAAAAAATTCAACGAAGTTTTCATCAACTCCAATGGCTACACAACATTTGGGAAGGGGTCAGTTGAGCATGGACACTTCCCCCTACCCTCCACAATGATGCCAGGGAACTTAATTGCTCCATTTTTCATGGACCTTAACCCCAAAAGAGGAGGAGAGATTTATGTTCAGGCCATGAAAAATGAATTCCTGATTCAATGGAACAAAGTAAAAGATTTTGCCGGCATCGGTGAATATACATTCCAGGCCTCCTTAAACCAAAATGGCGTTGTTTACTTTCACTATCAGAACATGTCTGGCAAGACAGACGTAGCAACAACTGGCATACAAAACGAAACAGGAGATACAGGACTGCTCGTAGCCTACAATAATAAACAGGTAAGTTCTCACTCAACAATTCGTGTATCAACTTCCCCGAAGTGGCTTCACTCTGACATTACCAATGGAGAGTTGACCGCTAGGAAATCAACTCAGGTTCCACTAATTATTAAATCTGGAAAAATTCTTACCGGTAAATACGATGCCATCATTGAGGTCAAAAGCAACGACCCCAATTCATTAACAACCTTCATTCCCGTTAGTATAACTGTCCAAGCTGAAAGAAAAATGGAAGTCACTCCAACTGCATTAAATTTCTCTAATGTGGCAGTAGGAGAGACTAAATCAGACATCGTTAAAGTAACCAATGTTGGGAATGCGGTTATTAATATCAACAACCTGTCATTAGAAAATGGGGTATTTTCCACTTCGCTAAGTGAGTCCAAAGTAGAACCAGGTAAAAGCTTGGAAATACCTGTCTCATTCGAACCCAATGAAGGAAAACAATACCAACAGGAATTCCTCATTAAATCCAATGCAGACCAACCTGAAATAAAGATTGCACTTTCTGGTACTGGGATTGCGAGCCCGGCCCTTAAAGTCGCCCCTGAAATTCTTACGATGACCGTAAAAGCAGGTGAAAGAAAAGACGGAATAATTGCTCTCGATAATACAAATGGAAAGGCTCAAGGAAAGTTCACGTTGCAGAGTATCAAAACAAAAACATCCGGAAAGCAAAACTTCAGTCCCCTAGAAAGCACCGAAATCAAAAGTGAACCTTTTGTCGCAGAGCATCGGGCGGATCGCTTAATCGTCCGATTCAAGGAGGGTCATAACACATTTGCAGATATTGGGAAAATGAATGCACTTGTAACCATTGAGCGTGATCTCGCTAAAGCCCGTAATCCGGATAATGGCAAATTAGCCATGAATCAATTAAATCTGTCATTGGTAAGGACCAAGCAATCAGCTGACTTAAAGGCAATAGCACAACTTCTCGAACAAGACTCCGCCGTTCTTTATGCTGAACCCGATTACATTGTCTCAAGAACCGAAGTTACCAACGACCCCCTTCTTTCACAGCAATGGGCCCTCCAAAAAATTAGTGCGAGCCAGGCTTGGGAAGTAACTAAAGGGTCGTCCAAGGTAAAGGTTGCTATTATTGACTCTGGAATCGACTACACCCACCCAGACCTCAAAGGTAATATTTGGGTAAACCCTGGAGAAACATCAAACAACGGAAAAGATGATGACGGAAACGGTTACATCGATGATGTGTACGGCTGGGATTTTGCAAATAATGACAAAGACCCCATGGATGGGCACGGACATGGCACGCATGTTGCCGGCACAATAGCAGCGAGCACAAATAATGGACAGAAAATTGCAGGCGTTGCCTGGCACGCAAAAATGGCTGGATTAAAATTCCTCTCTGATAGTGGAAGTGGAAGTACATCTGGTGCAATTGAAGCAATTGCATACTCGACTGCAATGGGTTTCAAAGTGAGCAATTACAGTTGGGGAGGCGGTGGATACAGCAGATCACTCAAGGAGGTAATCGAAAAAGCAGGAGAAAATGGTCAACTCTTTTGTGCCGCAGCTGGAAACTCTAAATCCAATAACGACAAAAATCCGCACTACCCCTCAAACTATGATTGCGAGAATATTATGTCTGTTGCAGCATCAGACAGGGCTGACAAACTGGCCAGCTTTTCATGCTATGGAAAAAACAGTGTGGACCTCGCCGCCCCAGGGGTTGGAATCCTAAGCCTTCTTCCTAATAACAGAACAGCCAGTTGGAGCGGAACGTCAATGGCCACCCCACATGTTGCTGGTGCCGCAACTTTGATATTTGCAATTAATCCGAACGCTACACATAGCGAAGTTAAAAACGCAATTATGACAACGGTTGACCCAATTCCTGAGTTCAATGAAAAAATGATCACCGGTGGAAGACTAAATGTAGCAAGCGCACTTGGACAAACCGCTCAATCATGGCTGACTGTTTCTCCTCAAGAAGGAACCGTTGAAGAAGGCACGACAACCAACTTAACCTTTAGTGTCGATGCTACCAAATTTAACGCGGGCAAAAAGGAAGCAATTGCTACTTTTTCAACAAATGACCCAAAAGTTGGAAACCTCGAAATCCCGGTAAATGTAAATGTAATCGGCGAACCAGAGATAGTCGTGAGTGCAAAGGAATTAAACTTTGGCACATTATGGCAGAACAATAAGAAAACCCTTAACTTAACCATCTCCAACCTTGGCACAGATGAGCTTATTGTAGAAAAAATCTCTTGCCCAAACAAACGCTTTGTTTCTAACAAAAATCAACTCGTAATTAAAACCGGAGAGGAGTCAACCATTGAGGTAACAGCAAATGCAATGGAAACCGGGAACTTCGGGCCATTTTTGATGCTTACCTCAAACGACAGTAAAAAACCGACGGTTAAAGTAAAATTAAACCTGTCTGTTATTAGCCCACCTCTATTCAACATAACTCCAAAAGAAATATCCGTAGTTATGGAACCGAATCAAGCGGAATCCCAAAACATAGTATTTTGGAATAATGGTGGAGCAACTGGCAGGTGGGAAGCTCTTATCAGAGAGACCAATCAAAATAAGTCAAGAACCAGAGACCTCGATAGCTTGCTTGCAAACCTAAACAAACCAGGGCGAGCACCTGAGTTTTCTTCTCCTCAAATCCCATTTGATGGTGAAGTATTAAACAAGTCTGATTTTACGGCAAAAGCAGCTACTAGAATAACAGCACCTAAAATCGAATCGTTACTTGAAGTCGCTATTCTTGGAGCAAACTCTACAGCTAAAAACAATGATGTCGCCCAAGGAATTATAGACTCAAAAAGGTTCTCTGGGGTAACTATAATTGACATTGGAAAAATTACTCCAACCCTAACCGAACTGATGGCATTTGACTCAGTCATCGTATATCGCAACTATGGTTATCAGGACAGCAAAAAACTTGGAGACAACCTTGCTGATTATGCTGACCAAGGTGGTGGTGTGGTGACTATGGCTTTTGAATCATCTAAGAAATTCGAGCATTTCAAATCCCTCAGTGGAAGATGGGCAACTGAAAAATATGGAGTTTTCGAAGAGTCCTTAACTGACACAAGAAACTGGAATACCGATGGCAGCGTTTTACAGGAAAACCATCCTTTAGTTCAAAATATCGATACCTTCGAAGGCTACTTCCGCCTAAACAAAACAGATCTTCGATCAGGTGCTCAAATAGTTTCTAAATGGAAAGATGGATTGCCCCTCGTATCCTACAGAAATGATATTGCAAATATCGTAGACTTAAACTTCTACCCGGTATCAAACAAAATAATGACAAACGGATGGAAATCTGAAACAGATGGATTCGTCATGTTGGCAAACTCTCTTGAATGGGCAGCAAAGGCAAGGGGTTCAGAATGGATCACTGCATCTGTATTAAAAGGTACAGTTCCAGTTGCGAGCGAAGACATTTGGGAAATAAACCTAAGTGCAAATGGACTTGAGGAAGGAAAATATACCGCTGAAATAGATATTACTACAAATGAGCCTGTAAATAATTTCCATTCAGTAAAAGTCTTACTTGAGGTAAAAAGAAATAAGGCGCCAGTTCCTCAATCAACTGTAATTCAAACAAAAGAAGATACGCCAATGAAGTTTTCGCTTAAAGCAACTGACCCTGAGAGCGACAGGATACTTTACACCCTAACCAAGCAACCAAGCAATGGAACGTTATCAGGAAAAGTACCAAATCTGACCTATCATCCCAAAGAAAACTTTCACGGGGTGGACTCACTAAAGTTTAAGGTATCAGATGCAAAAAATGAAGGAAAAGAAGCGACTGTCACATTCGAGGTTTCCTCGGTCAACGATGCACCTTGGGCTAAACCTGAGAAAATTGTGTCCCAGGAAGATGATCTTGTTGTCATAGACCCATTATTTGGGGACCCTGATGGCGATCCACTCACCATAAGAATCTCACAAAACCCATCCAATGGACTGGCATTCCAGAATGGGAGTGAATGGCTCTTCTTCCCCGATACAAACTATAATGGAATTGATGAGATTCGCTTCGAGGTAAGCGATGGAAAGCTAAAAACAGAAGCTGTAATCTCACTAACGATCGAATCGGTGAATGACGCTCCCATTGCATGGGACACAAACCTTATTGCCGAAGAGGGTAAACGGTTGGACTTCGATCTCAATGCAACAGATGTCGACGGCGACCAAATCTCTTATAATATCGTCTCACATCCCGCTCATGGAAGACTTAAAACAAGTTCAGGAAAATGGTCCTACACACCATTTGAAAATTATAATGGAAATGATAGTTTTACCTTTCGTGCATCCGACGGGAAAACCCAAGGAAACTTGGCCAAAGTATCTTTTAATGTACAACAAACAAACCAGGCTCCACAAGTTTCTGATGCAAACTTCGCAGTAATGGAAGACGAAACTCTACCCATTAAATTGATCGCTGGTGATCCAGATGGAGATAAGCTTTCATTCCGCGTGTCTCAACAACCTGAGAATGGCAAATTAGTCGGCAACGGTCCAGAATACATATATATACCAAATGAAAACTTCTTTGGTAACGACTCGTTTAAAGTTGTTGCGAGTGACGGTAAAACCGAAAGTAATGGGGCTCAAATCAACCTCACTGTAACAGGTAAAAACGATGCCCCTTCATTCACAAGTTTGGGAACCCTAAGCACTGGGTACAGAGAAACACCTTACCGCTTAAAATTAAAGACTGAGGACATTGATGGAGATTCTCTGAAAATCAAAGTTGCAACACAACCTGCAAACGGAACATGTGTCATTGAAAAAGAAGAGTTAGTCTATCTACCCGACCCAGGATTTACCGGTGTGGAGAAACTGGGGATTGAGGTGAGCGATGGTAAACTCGCAAGTAAATCAGCACTTCAGTTCCCCATCATGGAGCATCCAAATGCTATTGGAATTTATGTCGACTTCATTGATGGAGGAGAAAAGGAGCAGGCATTTGTTACTATGGTTTATGAATTAAACGAAGTCCTTAAGGAAACAGCTAATCACATCATCAGAATGGATCAAAGTAAAACATCCCTTAATCATCGTGGGTCGCTCAGTGAATTTCCAGCGAATGCAAAAATCATGACCCTCGAAGAATGGAAAGACTTACTTCCTTCCATGGATCCAAAAACAAATTTCTCGTTCCATCAGGAACTGGAGAATGGATCTAACCTTTGGAAAGTTGCTTCTTTCTTGGCTCCAATATCTAGTACAGATACAGAATTAGATAATAATAACACCTATGGAAAAGAACCTGAAGGCGATCAGTTGAAAAACAAAGATTCATCTTCTTTGGATACAAAATCTAGTACAGATACATACATACCCGATGAAGGCACTTATGTTGATAATGGGAATGAGCAGGATGAATTAACTACAGTTGAGCCATCACCTGCCTATCTTGAAAAAGATATCACAAGTCTTGAATCAACTAAGAAAATCGAGAATGCACCAAATTGGTACAGCATGCCAGGCCTCGGAGCTTTTTACTCGGCAGGAAAGGGTTGGATCTATCAACCCGAGATGGGATGGTGCTTCACTGTAGTTTGCCAAGATGAATGTTCGGTCTGGGTTTACAGTGAAAAGATTGGATGGATGTGGTTAAAAAGTGAAATCCCCAATATGACTTACACCGTTGGAAGCCTTGGGCAAGGATGGATATTCTTCCCAGAAGAATCATTTGGAAAATGCGAACTTGTATACAGCTACTCCGTTCCATCATGGATAAAAATTAAATAGATCAGGAAAATCTGTGTTCTTTAAAAGTGGGCTTGCCGTATGCAAGCCCACTTTTTTTTATAAAAAGACCACTTCATTTCTCTCACTTGTTGTGATCACGAATTTTCGCATTTAATCAGATCCTCATTTTTACAAAAAGGGTATTTAAAAGGATATAGTTGTTTTGTTCCAAAAGAACTTCGGATCAAAAATCGAAACATTTCAGAAAACTTAATAGAAAATACAATTGTCTTAAGTATGGTTGCATACCATGAAGAATAAATAAATAATGCCTAAACTGAAAATGGCAGTACTTAACAACCAAAGTAAATTCATTAAAAATCAGCAGTGAAAATGTCCCTCCTACCCTTTATATTTCTTCTCCTCGTTTCGCCTCTCCTTTGTGTTTTTGCAAAAAAACAAAATGTTATTCTTTTCCTGATTGATGACCTGGGTTGGTCCGACCTCAGCCTTACGGGGAGTAAATTTTACGAAACACCCAATATCGATCGCTTAGCGAAAGAAGGGGTGTTCTTTAGTGACGCATACGCAGCGAGCCCGGTTTGCTCACCTACCCGTGCAAGTATTTTGACTGGAAAATACCAAAGCCGTATTAAGATGACATACATCAGTGGGACCGCAGGTCCAAAAGGACCTGGCTATTTATTAGATGCACCAAACAGCGCCGGTAATATTAACCCCAAAGATATAACCCTCGCCGAAGCTCTTCGTTCCAACGGGTATAAAACTGTTCATATTGGAAAATGGCACCTACAAAATCACACTGATAAGGGAAAAACACACTACCCTGAAAAACATGGTTTCGATCAAAACATTGCCGGGTTCAGAATGGGGCAACCAGGATCTTACTATTTTCCATTTAAAAGTGATAGGCACCCAAGTACGAATGTACCCGGACTGGAAGACGGAAAAAAAGGAGATTACCTTACCGATTCTCTAACAGACCGAGCTATTCAATTCATCAGGGATAATAGTAAACAGCCATTCTTTATAAACTTTTGGTACTACTCGGTCCACACACCCATTCAGCCCAAAAAAGATAAGCTTCAGAAATATGTAGAAAAGGCCAACCGCCTGGGATTGAGTCAAAAGTATAAGAATGGCACTCCCGTATGGCAGAGTGTATCCCGTAGGGAGCAAAGCTCTCCAGGTTATGCGTGTATGGTTGAAAGTGTAGATGAAAATATTGGGCGACTCCTGGAACATCTAAAAAAACAGGATTTAGAAAATGAGACCCTGATTATTTTCTGTTCTGACAATGGTGGCCTGTCCACAGGTTCCGGTCCAAATATGCCAACATCCTGCTCTCCCCTCCGGGCAGGCAAAGCATGGCTCTATGAAGGGGGCATTCGTGTACCTTTAATTATCAAAATGCCCGGCAAAACAAAACCCGGGCTACGGATCAAGGAACCCGTGCTAAGCACCGATCTTTATCCGACGATTCTCGACTTGCTTGACCTACCTTTAATTCCAGAACAACACAGAGATGGTAAAAGCCTCAAATCCCTGCTTACTGGAGACAGGAAAAAGGTCGACCGGGAGGCACTTTATTTTCATTTCCCGCATTATCACCACATTAATAGCATGGGGCCATCCGGTGCACTTCGAATGGGAAAGTACAAATTAATTGAAATTTTTGAGACCGAAAAAATAGAACTCTACAACCTCGAAGATGATCCTGAAGAATTACACAACTTGGCCGAGGCAAAGCCATTGCTGGCTCAAAAAATGCTAAAAAATTTAAAGTCTTGGCAAAAGAAATCAGGTGCCGAAATGGCAAAATCAAACCCCAACTACACTAAGGAAAAAGACTTTCGGAAAAAGTAACCTTCAAATACGGAGTTTTCCGATTGGATACTTGAAATTTGTCGATTTCACCATGCAGGATTACCATCACCCCTCCAATAAACTCCCATTTTTTGAGAACTGAACTAATTTTCGCTATAAATTCATCACTAACCTGCTTAAAAAAAATATCTTTTTTATCAAATATTGCTTCGAAGTGAATTAATATTCTGATAGCTTGAAGTTCACCATTCTTGCCGGTGAAGTAAAATTCTTAAAACACTAAATGAAAATAACAACAG
>JABGWZ010000250.1 GCA_018675995.1 Opitutia bacterium
ACCGGCAACACTGTCAGGATAAAAAACAACCCCAGGGTTTGTACAAAATTGTCCCACACCCAAAGTTGCCGAATTGAATAAACCCACAGCAATTTCATCCATTTCAGGTTTCCCTATATCGGGCAGTAGAAATACAGGATTTATACTACTCATTTCCGCAAATACTGGAATGGGTTCGGTGCGTTGACTGGCGAGATCAAAAATAGCACGACCACCTGATCTAGATCCCGTAAACCCGATTGCTTTTATTGCAGGATGACGGACAACTCCCTGACCAACGGTTCGACCATCCCCAAACAAGAGAGAAAATGCTCCTTCCGGTAATCCACAATCTTTTACCGATTGCGAAATAATTTCTCCAATAAGTAATGCCGTACCTGGGTGAGCATGGTGGGCTTTGACAACAACTGGACAACCAGCAGCCCATGCAGAAGCTGAATCACCACCGGCAACTGAAAAAGCCAACGGAAAATTACTAGCACAAAATACCGCAACCGGTCCAATCGGCCTGAGCATTGCTCGTAAATCCGGCTTAGGTAAAGGACTACGATCAGGAATTGCGGAATCTATCCTAGCGTCGACCCATGATCCATCATCAACTAGCTTAGCAAACATTCTTAACTGACCACTAGTTCTTGCCGTCTCCCCCCGAATTCTCCCTTCCGGTAGTGCAGTTTCAAGTGTTGCAATTCCGACAATGGTATCAACTGCATCATCAATTTGGTTCGCTAAAATTCTCAGGAATTCTCCTTTTTTAACGCCAGAGAGCAATGCCATCTCTAACTTTGCCAAATCTGCAAGTTCACAGGCACGGGCAACCTCATGATCTGAAGCAGGGACATATGTATCTGGTAAAATGCAACCCGTTGCCGGATTTATAACTTGCAGTGCTCCATTGTTTTTTTGTCCACGGGAAAATCCAATTATCGATGATTTTTGCATAGTTTTAAAATGTTTTATTCTACAGAATTTATTAATGTACCAATGAAATCTATCGAAATTGCTACTACATCTCCACTTCGAAGCGAAAAATTTTTCTCAGGTACGATTCCAGTGCCTGTCATAAGAAAAACACCATTTGTAAATGAGCACTCCCGAAAAAGATACTCGATTAACTCATCCGGTGTTCTCTTCATTTGTGAAATTAGTGTTTCCCCACAAAACTTTTCTTCTCCATGTCGGGTTATTTTTATACTCACTTTAGCATCCCGAGGAATTGGGCATTCTGGTATGTATAAACCGGGTCCTAGGCAGGCACATTTATCAAATGTTTTAGCCTGCGGTAAATAAAGTGGGTTTTCTCCCTCAATACTTCTCGAAGAAACATCATTTCCTATGGTGTATGCTACAATTTTACCAGATGATGTGGCAAACAATGTCAATTCGGGTTCTGGCACATCCCAGGTTGAATCTTGACGAATCCGAAAGGAACCCCGATGACCTACGACCCTGTTTGGAGTAGCTTTAAAAAAAATTTCAGGACGATCGGCTTGGTAAACCCTGCTGTAAAAATCTCCACCACCGGAATCCTGGGATTCCTCCATTCTTGCTAATCGACTCGAATGATAAGTCACACCAGCTGCCCAAACTTCTTGAGAACTTACTGGTGCAAGTATATTGTCTGCAGATTCAAACGAGTAGGTAAGAGGTTTTGCCTTCTTCCATTCCTTCTCGATAAAGTCTCGTAAATCATCTCTATTTATAAAAGTTCCCCAGTCGGCAATCCTATCTACAATTCTATATTCACTATTATTTTTGATTATAAATCCGGCAGTAGTTTTATACAAATGCATGGCAAGGAGTAAGAATGATATTTTTTTAGGGAAATTTGTTACACTTTCTCAGAATTCCAAGAATGGAGGTATTGTCAAATATGGACTTTAGTATCTTTTAAAAAATATATAGGTATCTCTGTAAGTGTTATGAATTGCCTCAATGAATTTTTTATACCTTACGGTTTATTACGAAATTATTAGACGCTGAATAATTTATTTGAGCTTCATAGCAAGGGGTAATTGATAGCAATCCACCGAATCATCATCTCTCGAAAAAACTAAATTCATATAATATGCAGGGTGTGCCCAAGTCTTTCCCACTATTTGATCACGCCAGTATTCAGAATAGCCATTTATTCCTAAATTTATAAAAACCAGCTCCCCGTCTGCATTCAATGCAAGTGCGTCTCCTGCACCGCGATCACTCCAAACAATGCTTGAGTGGGGGTTTCGACCTGCAGGTGTAAGCTGGTGATTATCGCGCCAAAGAATATGCCCAGTTTTTAACTCAAAAGCAGTTAACCCGCTCGAACGGTCTAAAAGGAAACACACACCATCTCGATATAAAGCCTGCGACATTAAACCACGCAGGTTCTCAACATCCGCCCATAGAATTTTTGCATCAGTCTTATTTTCCCCAAAAACTATTGCACGGGTTCCATGCCAATAACCGCTCACAAGAAGCACCCCATCAACAAAAATTGGCTTGGTTATTGATACTCCGTACTTAACCTTGTAGGGAATCTCCCAAAATGCCTTTCCTCCACCAATAGGAAGACCCATAACTTGATTTGGTCCCCAACAAACAAGTTGTTGCTCACCGGATAGATTTATCAATAGTGGGGGGGCATAACCTGCTTTATCATCTTTTCCAGCCTTCCATTTTGTTTGACCATTCGCCTGGGAAAGTGACAAAATACTTCCATAAGGTTGGCATCCAACATGGAAAAGGATTTCATTACCAAGAGGCTCGGGCGAGCTTGAGAATCCCCAAATGGGAATGGTGGCATTTTCTTCTAACACTAAATCACGCATCCAATTTTTTTTCCCCGTTCGAGCATCAAGGGAAAGAGCAATACCCCTAGCACCAAGTGTAAACGCTCGGCCATCAATAATTGTCACCGATGCTCGAGGCCCTTTCCCATAACCCATATCTTCGTATTCCGCAGGATAAGAAAAATTCCAAACTTGCAGACCAGTTTTAGCATCGAGACAAACAATCCTTTCAACTCCTTTCCCCCGATCAGATATCGGACGATCCATCAAATAAACAAGTCCGTCTTTTACGGTTACACCAGAATATCCTGGAGATACTTTTGCTTTCCAAAGGCGGTTTAGTCCATCAGCGGGTAATTCCTTTGAAATCTTTGGCCCACTCCACAAACCGTCTCCGTTGGGTCCTCTCCAACGGGGCCAATCGCAATACGCAAATGAATAAGCAAAAAGAAACAGTAAATAATAAAAGGAAAAACAATGATTAATCATTTTTCTCCCAATAACAAAAACTCTTTCAATCGCTCAGCCAGTTTAGGGCCAATTCCATTCAATTGTTGGATCTCGTGAGAAGTCGCCTTCCTTAATTTTTCAATTGAACCAAAATGGGAAAGTAAGGCCATCTTCCTTACATTCCCAAGGCCTTTAAAATCATCTAATATAGATTCTTTTATCCTTTTGCTTCTTAGATCTGCGTTGTACTGATTGGCAAAGCGGTGTGCCTCGTCTCGAACTTGTTGCAATATACGCAACCCCTGATCACGTGGGTCCAAAACTAGTTCATCACGATCATCGGGGAAAACAATACTTTCCTCTCTTTTTGCCAACCCGATTAACGGGGGTAGTTCAATTTCTAAGTTAGCAAATGCCTTAACCGCAGAACTGACCTGCCCTACTCCGCCATCAATCACAACAAGGTCCGGAAATTCCCTACCTGCCTTAGATAACCTACCATACCGTCGCCCGACAACCTCTTCCATGGATCGAAAATCATCGTTTCCCGCAAAGCTCTTAATTCGATACCTGCGGTATGATCTTCGATCTGCCTTACCGGAAACAAAACGAACCATAGAAGCGACTACAAAAGTTCCTGATACATGGGAAATATCAAAGCATTCAATTACTGCCGGCGGCCTTTCTAAATCCAAAACATTACATAAGCGCTCTAACCCCGCCCAACTGGTCTCTTCTGTCCTTGGCCACTGTTTATCAAAACGGCGGGTTTTTTTAATCGTCTTAGCCAGAGCATCTGCTAAATCACGAAATTCAGCTGCACGCTCAAAGTCCATAGATTCGGCATACATTTTCATTTTCTCACGCAACTCGGCGAGCCAACTCTTAGCCTTCCCCTCAAGAAAAGAACAGGCTGCGGTCACCCTCTCTTTATATTCTTCGCAAGTAGTTTCATTGTGACCTGCAAAGATTTCAGCCCTGACATCATCGTAAAGACGATAACATCCGTCGTTCAATTTTTCGGGTTTCGCATCAGATAGTAAAATTCCAAATTTCTTGCGCATTTCCGATAGTGTGGAACGCAAAAACCCTGCCTGAGCAAACGGACCATAATAGTGAGCACCATCTTCTTTTTTGTTTCGGCAAAGCCGGAATCGTGGAAGTTCATTCTGTAAATCTACCCGAACTAATAAAAACTGTTTAT
>JABGWZ010000206.1 GCA_018675995.1 Opitutia bacterium
CCTTTCGTTTTTACCAATAGGTTTGCCGGTGGCGGGTTTAAAGGTGGGGTGACCCATGGTGAAAGCGATCAATGGGGGTATAAGCCCTTAGACCGGGATAACCCGACCTCTGTTTATGATACTTACGCCACCATGCTTAATCAACTGGGGTTTGATCATGAGCGTTTAACTGTACGTCATAACTCGATCGACCGCCGCCTCACCGATGTTCATGGCCATGTAGTCACGGATATTCTTGCGTAGATTATAAGTTTTGAAATGGTTGTAAGTATGAAAAATTACCTACTTCTCTTTTTTCCTCTCTTGTTTTCCTCCATTGCTTTCGGAACCAAGCCAGTCTCCTTATTTAACGGCAAAGATCTGACGTGTTGGAGAAAAGCCAACTATGTGGTGGAGAACGGAGCGATTGTTTGTAAGGGAGGCAATTTGGTAACCGAGAAAGAATATTCAAATTATGTATTCGAGTTTGAATTTCTTCTCCCACCAGGCGGAAACAATGGACTGGGTATTCATTATCCAGGAAAAGGGGATGCGGCTTACACGGGTATGGAATTACAAATTTTGGATAACTCCCATAAGAGATATGCTAAACTCAATGATTATCAATACCACGGATCACTCTACACTTTAGCTGCATCCAAGCGCGGACATCTTAAGCCCGTTGGTGAATGGAACCGCCAGAAGGTAACAGTGGACGGCCCGCTTATCAAAGTGGAACTCAATGGCACTGAGATTCTCAATGCAAATTTGGACGAAATTAATAAAGCCAAGCCCAAGCACAAGGGGGCTAAGCGCCGGAGTGGTCATATATGTTTCTGCGGACATGGAGCACCTGTCAAATTCAAGAATATTACGATCTTGGAACTCTCGGAAAGCAAGTAAATTTTACCTAGCGGCGGAGTTTGCGGTCGTAGAACTGTTCGTTTTTAGGTCGGCGGATCGGAATGGATAGACCACCCGTTTGATCCAGTTCATTGAATAATTGTTCGCGTAATTCGAGGATGCGTTCCTTATAAGCGGGGATCCGAATCAAATTGTGACGTTCGTGAGGATCGGAATTAAGATCATAAAATCCGTTCCGGTCCCAGACTCCGTGGTAATAAACATATTTTTCGTTATTGGTACGGATTGCAAAGGTTGTTGGCGTGGCTGGAAAGTTCCATTCCCAGTGATATTCATAAACAAAATGTTCCCGCCATTTCTTTTTTGATTTTTTCTCCTGTAGCAAAGAAAGAAAGGATTGTCCGTCCATCTTCGGATTGGCCGGAAGGTCAACTCCCGCGTACTCGAGAATAGTGGGGGCGAGGTCAACATTGAGAGCCATGTTTTCAATGCGGGTGCCTGGTTTGATAAACTTGGGGTGGCGGGCGAGCATTGGGATGCGGATGGATTCCTCAAAGGCATCGCGTTTATCGTAGAATCCATGTTCGCCAAGGGCAAAGCCATTATCTCCTAAGTAGATGATTAGCGTATCATCAGCTATTCCGAGTTCATCCAATTGAACCAGTATCCGGCCAATATTTTCATCGAGTGCGTGCACGGTTTCACAAAAATTGTGATAAAGCTCATCGAAGTCAGGAACAGGATCTTTGTCGAGGGCACCCGTTTCCATATGATCGATCCCGTGAATCCCATATCTGCGTTCACGAATCCAGTGAGACTGAGAAAGATAATTTTCTTCGGTATTGGCCATGGTCTCGGGGTAATCGATTTTTTTATCGGAGTAACGTTCTGCATGCCGGGGAGGTGGTTGAAAAGGGTAGTGCACCGCTTTGTAGCCAACCTGAAGGAAGAAAGGCTTTTTCTCTTTTGAGGCTGGGCCCACCTTTTTGAGCCAACTGACAGCCTGATCAGTCAATAGGTCTGCATTATATCCTTTGAATGCCTTTCTTTTTCCATTGATGTTAAAAGTGGGATCGAAATAAGTTCCCTGGCCCGCAAAACTAACCCAGTGATCAAAGCCCTTGCGGGGAGTGTCATCCTCGTGCCCCATGTGCCACTTACCCACATATCCGGTAGTGTAGCCAGCGTTCTGTAGGTATTCGGGAAAGAACTTGGTTCCTTCAGGAACGGGTCGCTGGTTATCCACTACCCGGTGGTGTCGCATATACTGCCCAGTTAGGATGGAAGCACGACTCGGGGAGCAGAGAGATGTGGTAACGAAGGCATTAGCGAGATGAGCACCTTCCCTGGCGATACGGTCGAGATTCGGTGTCTCAAGGAATTCGGGCGATTCCTCCATGAAGCTCATGAAGTCGTAACGGTGATCGTCGCTCAGGATAACGATGATGTTTTGAGATTTAGCAAGAACTGGAAAAAAAATGAGATGTAATATCCAAGTAAATAACCTTATTGTTTTGTGATTCATAGTCATAGTAATGCATCGCTAATCAATTGAGTCAGCTTAGAATTTTTAATTATATCTAAATTGTTCTCGAATGCTTTACATTTAGATGAATTTGCGATTAAAAAAATATGTGGAGTTCTACCTAAAGTTAAACGGTGAACAGGTTGGTCCTTATCGCTTGGAAGATATTCAAGGTTGGTTGAATGCTGGTTATATTAAACCAGAGGATACTGCCTGGTACGATGGTTGTCCGGATTGGGTGAAAGTTACGGATTTGCCTGGCATTGACCTTCACAGTGCTGGGCATTTAGTAAGGACAGATGTTTTACTTCCTTTTGAGGCTTATACTGGTAAGGAACCGTATGTTTTTGTCTGCTATGCTCATAGAGATTCCACATTAGTTTTTGAGGAAATAAATCAGCTTCACAATGATGGATTTCGCATTTGGTATGATGAGGGAATTGGAGTCAGTTCTGAGTGGCCAGAGGAGATCGCCAAGGCAGTTTTGGGATGTTCGATCTTTTTGGTGTTTATTTCTCCAGATGCGACTGCATCTGTAAATTGTAGAAATGAAATCAACCTGGCTTTGAATGAAGGGAAACCTTTCATATCTGTTCATTTAAAAGAATCGAAGCTCCCACCTGGGCTTAGGCTTCGGATGGGAGATTTGCAGGCGATTTATCGTTTCAAATTGACCAAAGACCAGTATGAAAGAAAGCTTCGTAAGACGCTTAAATCTTTTTTTGAAAAAGGGAATGATGCAATCGAGTTGGAATCGGATATCCATGCTGAAAATCGGAGAGGAGATACGCCCAAACGAAATTTATTGAAGTATGCTTTTATTCTTTCTTTAGTCTTGTTAACTGTGCTTAGCGTTTCAATTTTGTTCGATTTTTTTGATAGCGATGAAGCGAGATCAGAAAAGGAAATTGAAGTTAAAGTCTTATCAATTGAGCAGTTTAGGACAGTGTCATCGTTAGGTCTTGAAATGGTATGGTGTCCCCCAGGTTCTTTTCAAATGGGTAGTCCGTTGGATGATCCTGGGCGAAAAGAAAAGGAAGTTTTACATCAGGCCACAATATCGCAGGGGTTTTATGTCGGGAAGTATGAAGTTACTCAGGATCAATGGATAAAGGTAATGGGCGAGAATCCTAGCTTTTTTAACGGTTCGAACCGACCAGTTGAGAGAGTCAGTTGGAATGATGCGAAATCTTTTTGCGATAAATTAACCCGAGTCGAGAAGAATATGGGAATCTTACCTGAAGGCTGGTTTTATGATCTTCCCACTGAATCAGAATGGGAGAATGCATGCAGAGCTGGTACTAGAAGTCCGTTTGCTTGGGGATCGTCTATTGATATGACAAAAGCAAACTATCAGTCAGAAATAAATTCGACGCAGGAGGTTGGTTTTTATCTTTCTAATCCATGGAGTTTGTTTGATATGCACGGTAATGTTTCTGAGTGGGTTTATGACAAAAAAGGTGAATATTCAAATACTCCAGTTGTTGATACGACAGGGTCCCAAGATGGGTATAATAGAATTATTAGAGGAGGTTCTTGGTGCAATGAAGCAGATCAACTGAGGTCTGCTGATAGAGCCTCTGCAATGCCTGGGATTTCAGCAACTTTTATAGGATTTCGTCTGGCATTTAAAAAAAGTAAGCCTGATTTAATTTCCCCTGATTTGAAACTTATCGGTGATAAGAAAATGTACCATGAAGGGGGAACTCCTTGGGTTGATCCAGGAGTTATAACTCAGGATTACCGGGATGGAAACCTTTCATCTGAAATTAAGGTTTCTGGTAAAGTTGATCCTGAAAGTCTGGGGGTATACACACTTTTTTATTCTGTTTCCGATTACTCTGGGAATGAGAGTAATTTAACTCGCGAAGTTGAGGTTAGGGACACCATTGCCCCTGAAATATCTTTAATCGGCGAGTATAATATGACCTTAGAAATTGAATCTATTTGGACTGAGCCAGGCATTGTAGTAATTGATGAGTTTGAAGGAGATTTATCCGACCAAGTTGAGATGAAAGGCTTGGTAAATTTATCATCACTAGGTAAATATAATATAATTTACACCGTTTCTGACTCCTCAGGTAACAAATCACAAACAGAACGAACAGTAAATGTTTCATTACCCATTCAATTTGAAAAAGAGGTTTCTAATTCTAAAGCAATAGATGAAAGAAATGCAGAATTAGAATCACTACCTCCAACTTGGTCTTCATATGAATCAGAGGAGTTGTTGAAAGCAGTACAGAATTGGGATAATGTTCCTTCATCGGTCTTTCCGCTTGGTGGGGTTTTTGTTGATAAAAAAGTCACAATGGAAATTTTTGATACGGAAGGAAATATAATAGCAACAAAGGTAGTGCCGAAAGACACTCCATTGGTTGCCAAATCTTTGAATGGACAGCTTTTAATCGTTTCCCCAGCAGAAAAATCTTCCATGTTTGCTAAGGTCGACCTGAATGATACGAATTTTAAACAAAAAGTTGCTGAACTATTTGAGGTTAGGAAAAAGCAAAGAGAGTTTTATGAATTGCTCGGTAGGTAAGTAATCGATTTGTGGTAGGTTTTTTATTTGAAGAAATTGATTCTTCTATTTTAAGTATTAACAGAAACACTTTAGTTCTTCGTGGTCTGCTATATATAAAGTTAGATGAATAATAGATTTAAAGTTAAAAACTTTGAATTATTAATAGGTAAATCATTTGAAAATTCTTCTCAAAGCAAATGAGTAAATGTTTAAGTACTTGATTTTGTTTAGTTGGTGAAAGATAAAAGGTTTCATATGACCTTAGTTGACAGACAGAATGAATTACTTGAATTGGAACTAAGTCGTTCTTGTGGAGATGTTAACGAGATTGAAGATGGGTGGGTTCAGTTGATTCAAGATTGCAATGACTCGGATTGGAGCTTCTTGATTCAATATAACCTTTTCCGATTAAGGAATTTACCTAAATTGAATATAGTAAGACCGGCAGTTTTAATAGGTGCTGTTAATAATGGCCATTTCCCGGATTTCCACACAGTCGAGTTATTGAAGATCGCGGATATAATTTCACTCACTACATTAAAGGAAAATGAGACCGAAATCGACAGGTTGTATTACTCGTTGGTTAACGATTCAATTCAGTCGATCATAACTCGTTTGCCGGAAGGTTTTAAGCCATTCTTATTTTGGGACTCACAGGCAGAGCACGGACACCCACAACCTCTTGGGCTTGCTAATGCCCCGTTTCCAACCGTTGCAAGTATTTGCCATGTTTTTTATTCACCTGCAATTAAACGATTGTTGGAAGTTTTTGATTATGTACTGCCATTGGGTAAGGTTTTTGATCAGTATCTTGATTATTCAAATAGTCAGGTTTTAAGAATACCATTTGGATTAAATTGGGCCTCGATGCACCATCTTTATGAAAAAGAAGGGGTAGAAAAAAATATTGATGTGTCAGTAACATTTTCCTCTTCAGGTTCTGGACCATATGCGGAACTTAAAAATGATGTTTTGACTAAAATAGAGAGTTTGAAAAATAAGTACTCTGGTCAATATAACATCGTAATTCAGTCCGGTTTAGAAAAAGATAAGTACATTGAAATTATGCGAAAAAGCAGGATTTCTGTGAATGTTGTTGGTTTTAATGGCCCTTATAATTACAGAACCTGCGAAATTATAAATGCTGGAGCACTCTTATTCCAGGCAAATATAGAGTCTCACGGTGTGAAAATGGATTCGGCTGAATTGTTTGCTGATGGTGATCATTTCGTTTCATTTGATCTGGGTAATCTTGAGAATAAACTGCTTGAATTTCTTTCAGATCCTGACCGGGTTTCTTCCGTGGCTAAGAAAGCTCGTGAAAGGTTGGAAAATGACCTGAATTATAAAAATCTTTTTATACAACTTTTTGATAAGTTAAAGGAATTAGAAAAACGAAAGAGCATTGAGAGCGGATCTGTTGAAAAATCTTTTTCTGAAAAGTTTAAAAAAGCTGTTCAGTCTCCTGTAAAAAAACTAGGTGATTTTCATAGTGCCTCATTTTTATGGGAACAAACAAATAAGAAATCACTACGCTTCATCGGAGCGGGGTTATTGTCAAGAATGTTACCACAATTAGACGACTCCAAGTTTTATTGTAACTTACTGGCTATTATACCGGAAATTTTTGAAGAGTTTGGCTTTGCATATCTACAATCTCTTATTGCGAGTAAAGATAGACAGTTTGCAGATTCCTTACCTTCGGATGATTTAAAACAAATTGTTATTCAAATATACAGCTTACAGCATGATCATGTGGTAATGGCTTATAATATGATCTCTCTTGCAATTGAGAATGACTGGATTGACAGAGAGCAACTCCCAGCACTTGCCAACCAGGCTTTTGGTGGGAAAGCCTGGAAGGAGTTCGATATGACATGGCTTTTGCGATATCCTATTTTAACTGGAGAGGAAAACCAGAAAGCTCTTTATGATAAATTCCAAATTCCACTCCTGCTAGCCAAAGGAAATCCTGAAATTTGGATAGTTTATCGTGACTACTTACTTCATTTAGCTAATGATAACTAAATTTATGAAACAAATTATTATTTCTATTTTTATTTATTGTTTATTGATCGTTTTTGCCTTGGCCAAGAAACCTAACTTTGTCTACATCATGGTGGACGATGCTGGGTATGGAGACTTCTCTTGTTTCGGTCAGAAAAAATTTAAAACTCCGAATGTGGACCGAATGGCCAAAGAGGGAATGAAGCTTACCGATTTTTATTCATCCAGCACGGTTTGCGCACCCTCCAGGTCGAGTCTCATGACCGGTCATCACTCTGGTCGTGGTTACATTCGTGGAAATAAGGAGATCAAACCCGAGGGTCAGCACCCCCTGCCATCGAAAGCGGTAACGATTCCTGAGGTCCTGAAGAAGTCCGGATATGCCTCCGGTATGTTTGGGAAATGGGGACTCGGTGCTCCCGGTTCGGAGGGAGATCCAATGAATCAGGGCTTTGATCGCTTTTATGGACTGAACTGCCAGCGCCAGTCCCACACTTTTTACCCTACTCATGTATGGAGCGACCGGAAGAAGGTCATGCTGGATCGTAAG
>JABGWZ010000255.1 GCA_018675995.1 Opitutia bacterium
CTGATGGTATGTTACACTTGCGCCGAGGCAAAGCTTATTAAAGAGGGTAGGAGTGAGACTTACGAAGTGAATGTTAATAAGATGAATTCCTTGATGAATCTATTAGCTGATTTTCAAGCTAATCGTCCAAGTTAATAACACTCGGCAAACTCAATGGTGATCATTTTCATTGGCTAGTACAAAAAAATTTGTTGATGAGAAAATTTGTAAACCCTTTTCCCTTTAAATTAATTAGCCATAGTACAAAGTTTTCACAGCAGGTAAGTTTAGATTGGTAAGTAATTCGGATCTTTTCTTTCTTTTATAATGGTTGAATTATGTGTTGGGGATATTTGGAACTCATTCGATTTAGATGTCCTAAATTTTTACCGAGAAAAGGTTAGTGTTTATAAATATTAGGAATGTTTTAGTTGTTCACAATGGCTTAAATTAGATTGTCTTTGTAATAAAAGAGATCAGTATTTGGGCTTTAGATGTGTATTTTATTTAGACATCTTCATTTTAACGATCAAACAATTGTAATAAATTAATAAATAAGGAATCAAAATGGCAGAAGCAAAAGGATTAAGTAAACCAGTTAAATTAAAGAGCGATCTAGCAGCATTTTTAGGAGAGACTGAACTTCCTAGGACTGAAATAACTCAAAAGCTTTGGGAATACATCAAATCAAACAAATTACAAACTAAGACTGAGAATGGTCAGCCAGAAAATGCTGGTAAGTTTATTGTTGCTGATGCGAAACTTTTGACAGTCTTTAAGAATACGAATGCGACCAGTAAGTCTGGGAAAGTAACTGATCTGAGAAATTTAAAAGAAGGCGAAACCATTAATATGATGCAAATGGCATCTGTGGTTGGAGCTAATATCGAGTAACTGAATTACAAATTTTATCCGAATTAATTCGGAATCAAGAAACGTACTCCTCAATTATTGGAGTGCGTTTTTTTTGTAATTTTACCTTGCTAAAGGATTGTGAAGATAAAATTATAATCCCCTAATTCATTTATGAATTCTTTTTCAGGTAAGTTATAATTCCGATCAATAAAGCAGTCTATGAATATAAAACACCGTAATAGAATTATTCAGGGAGTCGTCTTGATAAATTTATCCATTTTTTTGCTTTCCTGTTTTTCCCTTACTGAAAGAGGGTCTTATTCATATGACACAGGTAACCAAGTGGACCAATTTTTTAGCTGGCTATCCGCAAGAAAAGGTTGGAGCGAATGCCTGATGATACTTCTTTGCAGTAGCATATTCTCATTGGGATTATATAGAATCTGTATAAAGCCTTTGAATGTTAACTTGGAGGAATCAAGAAATCCTGCAGAAAAAAAGTCAAAGTCGCCTTATTGGTCTTAGTGGGGAAGATACTTATTTGAAGTTATGTCATCCCAATCTTTTTTTATGAATAACAAAATTCTTCGTCTATTTTACCCTCCAGTTACTTTTGCATTTGTAGTTATAGGTTTTGTGTTCAATGCACCGGCAACTGGATATGCAGAAAAAAAGATTTCTATGCTTGAAAGATTGGCAAATCTTGACTCAAAACCATTCGTAGTTGTTGAAGCCAGCGGTAAGGATGTAAAAAGTCGGGGGCAGGGGGTTGTGATTTCTGAAAAGGGACATGTTTTATCTGCTGCCCATATTTCGTGGATTTCCAAAGAGGGAAATTATTCGGACGATTTTCGAATAAGTTTTCGTGGGAAGGAACAAAATATTCCAGGAGGTAAAATTCATCTACATACCACAAAATTTTCAGATCGTGAAGGAGCTATATTTAAGGAAGTTTTTTTTGGTGCTAAGTTAGTTAAAACTCAAGGATCTAGATTTCTTCAACAGAGGGATGTGGGGTTATTTAAAATTGATTCAAAGGGAGACAAACCATTTCCCAAAATTGATTTCTTCTCGGAAAAAAAGCCCAGGATTCAGAATGGCGAGGTGTTTCATCTTTGCCATTATAATTTCCCTCACAAACCGGGAGACCCATTTTTTCTGATCAACCCGGTAGAAGTTGTCGGAGTAGCTCAGACTTCGAGTGGTTTACAATATTTGGCCAAGGGTTATTATCGTATCGGGTCCAGCGGTAGTGCTATTCTTAAAGATGGAAAGCTAATCGGAATTCAGAGTTCTGCTTACACTGTAAACGCTAAAGATATTGGTGAAATTCCTTTGGGCTTGATTTCTTTTCATATGGTTTGGAGAAACCAAATTAAACATTTACTTGAGGAGTGAGAATATTGGCTGTAATGAATTTCCATAAACCAATTAATTTAGAAGAAGCCATGAATAGTAATCAAATTATATCGCTATATAGATTAATCCCATTTGATTTTTCGAATCCCTACACTTGCAACTTTTCGAGGTATCACATCCTTAAAAAAGCCGATCTCGGGTATTTCAAGTAGTTATGTCTTTTGATTTATTGTATTTTTTATGAATTTAAGAAAAGTAATTTTCTGCCTATTACCACTTTCTTTATCTTTGTGGTTATGGGTTAAGGATGGGTACCGTTTTGCTTTTTGGGTAACTAGTGTAGAAGAGAAAAAAGAAGTCCCCATTATTGATGGTATGCCTGAGCTTGGAACACAGACCCAAATTATCTGGAAAGATCAATTTGTAAGTGGAATAGAGAGTCCCATCATTGGGTTTATTTTCAGTTTAGTTTTATTTGCTATTGTCTATTTTTCCCGTGAGCGTAAGCCTTAGCAATTATTGTTAGGAAAACTTGTCGTAACTTACAACAATATCATCAGATAACCTTTGCCCGCGGTCCCAACCAGTTTGGGTTGGCATTCCAACTGGTATCATGAAACTAAGGGCGTAATGGGCTGGGAGTTTGATTAACTCCGCCACTTTCTCTGCATCGAAGCCAATCATGGGGCATGAATCATAACCGAGCCCCTTGGCCGCTAGCATTAAGGTCATACCTGCCAATCCGGTAGAGCGAACTGCCTCGTCTCGAATGAGACGATCATTGCCTTCATAGAAAGGTTTAATCATTGGCCCGATGATATCCTGAACCTCTTGGGGGGCGTGGGACCAATACAAGGATGCATCTTTTTGATGTGCGGTTAAATCAGCACATAAAATAAACAACACGCTGGCATCTGTGACATGCGCCTGATCCCATGCGAGATTACGTATTTGTTTACGGATCTCTTTGTCTCTTACCACGAGTAAACGATAGTTCTGCATGTTGAAAGAGGAAGGTGCGAGTTTAGTAAGGCGAATAAGTTCCGCAAGGTCTTCTTCGGGCATAATATGCTCAGGGTCAAAGTTTTTTACGGAACGACGAGCTTCAATGACTTCAGTGATATTCATCAAGATTTTTTTGGTTAGATTTTTTAAGCCAATCAATCAACAAACGAAAAGGTTTGGTTTTCGCGAACTTTTTTGGAGTAGACCTTACCGTTTAATTTGTATTTTAAATTGAGTACTTTCACTACGCCCCCTGCTGGATCTTTGCCTGCTAATTTGTTGCTCATGGCAAAATCATAGAGCATACCATCAATCTGTTTTTGTATTACTTTTCGGACATCCATTTGGCGTTTAGGATTTCCATCCTCTCCATAAAGTGCACTGATGAGTTCAATTTTAAGTTTTTTCAGGGATCGGAAAACTTTATGTTTTCGGTCTCCAGCTGAAACAAAATATGCAATTAAATCTTTAAGTTCCTCTGCGTTCATCGAATTAATTAAACCGCCGGGCATCATCGATAATTTCGAACCTTCCTTAGATGCAACTTTTGCTTTTTTAATCTTGGATAATTTGAGAGGTTCAAGTCCTGATTGAACAAGTGAATACTCACCGTTTTCTTCTGCGACCACTCGACCTAAAACCATGGAACCATCCTTCATCTTTAATTCATGCTGTTCAAATTGTTCAGAGACAACCATATTTGGATGAATGGTTGACTCTAGGATGGATTTATAGTCGCTCCTTTTGGCGAGATTAGTCAGATCCGGACCGACTCCCCCTCCTTCATTACCAAAACGATGGCATGCCACGCAGAGTCCTGCCGAAAACATCTTCTTACCATTTGTGTAGTCACGACCAGAAAGTACTTCCTTATTCAGAACCTGAAGTGCGGAGTCGACTGTCCATGCAACTCCAGGACCTTTTGCTCTTGGCAGTTTGGCAAGGTCTACACTTTTTACTTCGCCCATAAGATACTGAAGGGAAATACGATCTTGATCAGGGACGGATGCAATGGCTGATTCACGTATTTTTTGAATATAACCGGTAAACATATTTCCGCCTTTTTTAGTCATAAGGTTTTGCAATTCGCCTAGATAAGATTTGCGATCCTTCATCGTCCATCCTACCTGTACGTCCTTAAGGCAAAAGAGAAGGTGTATATTTAAAACATTGGGTGTCACATCTGCTCCCATCGTACTCAGAATTTTACCTCCATAATTTTTATTACGTTTCATAATTTCTGAGTTAAAATCAGGAATTTGAGCCTTGGTTGTTTTCATTAACGCAATTGTTTTTCGGACCACGGATGGATGATCGAGGAAGCATAAGACTCTGCAGAGCTCTTCATTTAAGTTGTCATCTTTTGATGGAAAGAATGAATCGAGTTGATCTCCAACTGCTTTAACTTGGTGCTCAGTAGGCATTCCACCACGGCTCATAATTACTGAATAGGTCCTCAAAAGTGCTAGCTTGCCAGCTTTATCCAATTTGTTGAAATTAACCTTAAGCAGACGTTCGATACTGGGTTTCAGACTGTCAACGAGATCGCTACGGGCTAGACCGAGCAATGCATGAATTGCAGCTAAATCATTTTTCTCAGCGTATGCTTTCTTTGTCCAAGTTTTTGGATCCTGCCATTCCATAGCAACCCGGGCAGCATAACGAATATGATAATCCCTGCTTCCCAAATGGGACCAAACTTCTTTGATTGCCTTGGGGTCGGTATGTCCGTGAAATGATTCTATCATTTTCCTAGTTTCTCGGGCTTTGGCGTGTTCGCTAGTCGTATCCAATTTGGATAATTTGGTTGGAGCGTTTCCGGTGTAGGAAATTCTATAAAGGCGAGATTGTCCGCCACGCCCACCAACACAGAAGTACATATTACCATCCGGCCCGATATCTACATCTGTTAGTGCAAGTGAACCATTATTATTCGAAATAAATTCCCTTTTCTCTCCGATGTAAGATGATCCACTTGGTTTGAGGTGGATTGAATACATGGTGGCGAATGTCCAATCGCAAATAAATAAAGCATCACGGTAATGGGTGGGAAAATTTGCATTGGTCCCTGCAATCACTCCGGTTGGAGATCCGGGGCCAATATCAACCACCGAACCTACCGTGTCGGGAAAGTATTTACGCCATTTTTTGGAGGTTGCTCGCCATCCACTATCTCCGCCAGAAATGCCATGATTAATTCGTGTTGGGCGATACCAAGGGGCACCAATATCCCATTCCATATCGGCATCATAAACAAAAATTTCACCATCCCGGTTTAATGCAAAGTCGCATGGGTTTCTGTACC
>JABGWZ010000063.1 GCA_018675995.1 Opitutia bacterium
ATGAAATCAATGTATGAAGCAACGCTTGGGAGAAAACAAATCGAAGTCTTGCATAACGGGGCCGAGCAGGCTTGCTCTGAAATCGCTTCACCGAGCCCTGAGCCATTTAGTGAGCAAAACCCATTCGTATTATGCTTTATTGGCGGACTTTTCTCTTACCTCCATGGAGATTGTATCGAAGACATTTTTGAAGCTGTATCTCAATTAAGGAAGAAGATCCCTTGGATTGAATTTCATTTATACGGGCAAAGGCAACCCGCTGATTTCCTTGAAGATTTAATTCATGCGGATGGCTTCACCCATCATGGCATCGTCATGCCTCTTGAAAAGAAGTTTGAGATCATGGAAAAAGCTCATTGTTTTGTCATTCCCTCTTCCTTCAAGGAGGAGAAAAACCGGCACTATCGCTACTCCTTCCCCACCAAACTGCCTGAACTCATTGCCACCGGCCGCCCGATCTTATCTTACGGTCCCAGGGAAACTGCAACGAACAGAATACTGGAAACGAACAACTTGGGTCTTCGCATTCATGACCGTTCGGTACCAAAGTTGGTCGAGTCTTTGGAGACTTTGATTGGCCAATATCAGAAAAGCATCAAAAAGTTCGCCCCAGTTTCCCCAACGATCTTAGAAAAATTTTCCGCAGATTGCGTAAGGAGCAAACTTAGAAAAATACTTTCCTACAATTGAAGGCTCTTTGGTCCAACCTTCTTAAAATCTCCGCTTTTCGCAGGGCTATGTTGGCCCACCTCCGCCTTGAATACTTTCACGAGTTCCATCATTCCATTCCCTTGGGCAACAATTACTGGGCTCACCTTTGGGAAAATGATGCTTACGACTCCTTTTCAGAAGTATTCATTGAACAGGAATACACCGATTTCATTCCTGATGAAATAATTACAAACATCTTGGACCTTGGTGCCCACTATGGATATTTCAGTCTTTGGCTTCAATCCAAGAGACCGCAGGACGAGATTCATTCCCTTATGGTCGAACCTGCCCAAAGATGCAAAAGATCCCTCGAGAAAATGGTCCAAGATCCAAAGCTCGGTGGTAGGTTCCAATATTTACAGGCTGCCGTCGGCAACCCAAAGGAAGAAAGCACTCGATTCTTTGAACGCCCCTTTATGGGAGGATCTTTGTTTGCCTCATCCTCTGCAGATTACGGTTGCGAAGTAAAGACCCTCGGCTTGCCTGGTGAGCCAAACTTCCAAAAGCAATCTTTCGATCTAATTAAGTGCGATCTCGAAGGAGCAGAGTGGGATTTCATAATTCACTACTCCTCGCTTTTGAAAAATTCCAAGTTTTTGGTTATGGAGTGGCATAGTTGGCATCAAGGCGATGGTGGTTTTCCACAGATTGAAAAAAAACTTAGTGATATTGGGTTCAAAATCATTAAGTCAAGTTCAACACAAAAAGCCGTTGGTCGAGAAGGAGAAGTCGGTCTTTTCATTGCGAAAAATCTTAACTTTCAAAATTGAATAATTATGCTCAAATTCCTGGTGGAAAAAATGAGCTCAAGCCTCTCCTTTATCAATTTTATAATACATACCCCTTGAAAATTTGGTCGAAATATCGATGGTTTAAAAATTCCAAACTTGGCTTGGTACTAGAGACCCTCAATAAACAAAAAAAATGGCTCACCATAGTTGATAGACTAGGAGCACCCGGAGATGCTCTAATAACTGCGAATGTAATCCGCTGTTTAAAGAAAGTTTTTCCAAAATTAAGAATTAATTGTATCACACCACACCCTGACCTTATCCGCTTAGACCCAAACATAGATTCGATCAATCAACCTGAATCCTTCTATTCTTTTGATTCTTCTTATTGGGAATTGATTGTTCGAAAAGAGAAGGATGAAAATATAGTCAAACACAACTTATCGAAGTTGGGTGTTGAGAATTACGAATATAAATCAATCTTTTATCTATCAGAAAAAGAGAAGAAATGGGCGCAAAGAAAAAGGGATGAACTATCCACCAATAAGCCGATTCTAGCTATCTGTACAAAAAGTAAGGAACCCGTTAAAAATTGGCCAACAGAATATTGGTCAGATCTTATATCGGGATTACTTCCAAATTATTTCATCATTCAATTAGGAGATAAAAATGAACCTAAATTTGAAGGCGTTACAAGATACGCGGGTGAATTAAATATGCGCGAATCTGCTGCTATACTTTCACAAGCTGTTCATTTCATTGGACCAGACAGTCTGCTCATGCACATTGCAAATGGTCTGGAAATTCCAAGCACAATTATTTTTGGTGGATCTCGTCCAGTGGGATGTTTTGGTTATGAGCAAAATAATAATCTGATTAACACTCCGGAATGCAGTCCATGTTGGATTCACGAAGGCTATGAAACATGTCATCACAATTTAA
>JABGWZ010000062.1 GCA_018675995.1 Opitutia bacterium
ATATTCTCTTTTCATCAGCATTCTGAGTAAAACCACCACTTAAATTTATATATTGATCAACCGAAAAACCGGACTGGAAAAGATGTGATGTAGGAAACTGAACTTCTCCCATAACACTTATCTCAGAAGGCATAGTTGGAATATTTAGTTTATCACCGTTACGAAGAGTTATTTGCGAAGATTCTGATAAGGATAACTGTGAATCCAAATCAATAACGAGTCTACCTACTGACTTAGACTCCTTTAATCTCCTTAGCAAACTCTCAGCAACTGAATTTGCTTTCTGAACCGAATCTCCACTGGTAGGGGAAAGTGAGAGGGTGGCGATATCACTCTCGAGCTGTTCCACCAATTTATTTTTCTGTTCTTCTTCTCTTTCGATTAAGGAGTTTCTTGTAAACACAGCACCGCGTGGAAATGAATCACGAGTCAATCCTCCGGCTCGCTTAAGAACTTCACCAATTTTCTCGTTTTTTCGAATTGCATAGTCGCCAGGAAACTTGACCTCCCCAGAAATTGTAATAATACGATCCTCCTGCCATGATGGGATTTTTTTAACCGAAAGTACATCTCCAGGATTAAGCTTCACCTTTAAAGAATCTTCTAAAAATAAAGATTCGAGTAATTTATGCTCTATCACTGCCTCTACCTCAGATTTATTAAAGTCAACTCCTAATCTTGAAATTTCGGCAGCTAGAGAAAATGCAGAGGCCTTTAAGCCCCCAGCAGCGGTTAATAAATCCCCAACTGTCATTCCTTTGCTCAGTGGATACTTACCCGGGAAGTGTACTTCTCCGCTTACTGAAACCACCAAGCTTCCAACTGAAGCTTCCGCATTGAATTCTAGTTCTTTTAAAAATGGTCTAATCGCACGTTCCCTTGCCTCTAAGTCAAAATTCGGCAGGATTAATATCAAATCTTTCGGATAGAGAGCAAAGTTGAGTTCTTTTTTATCGGAATTGAATAATTTCAACGGAGAAAAAGACTGTATTTGAACCTGGCCCTCAGGGGTTAACCGCCTTAACAGTGCATAGCTTAAATCTGCACTATCAGAAAGCATAGATTTATTTTTTACTACATCTAATAATTTAATACCTGCTTTCCACTCGTATTCACCTGCACGATCCACTTCCCCTTCAAGCTTTATGGAATTCTTTTTCAAATCTGTGGATGAACCGATAGTAATAATATCTCCATTCTGGACAGCAAGATTGGCATCGGACTCAAAAGAAAGGGACTTCAATAATTTGTTTCCAATTTGGTCCACTCTAACCAATTGAATATCAGACGGGTATGCACTTGAACTGAAACCGCCCGCTAATTCGATAATATCTTTCAGTTCAGTTGCACCAGATAGCTCATAAATTGCAGGTCGAACCACTTGGCCACCTACAGAAACTCGTCTTGCCACCCCAGGCAAAAAGATAACATCCCCCTCAAGTAAGGAATCGACTGCCGGATTTTCTCCCTGTAAGAGCAATTCGTAAAAATCATAAACATTAACGGTTTTACCTTTCCTTTTTAAGGTTAGATTTCTCAAGGATCCGTATTCAGTCAATCCACCGCTTTGTAAAAGTGCTTCCATCGTTGTGCTTGTGGCAGACAATAAACGCATTCCAGGATTTTCGAATTCTCCAGCTAAATACACTTTAACTAATCGAACTTCTCCCATAGATACCGACACTTGAACTCCTTCGCCCAATTGCTCCCTAACCTTTTCTTTGATTAAATTTTTTAGATCCTGAAAAGAACCGCCTTTCTCAAATACATTAATGGGTCCGATCCCGGGAAATTGTATCATTCCATTTCGACCAATCATGATCGAATAACCAGCATTCTCCTGTCCGAACAATTGAACTTCAAAATAATCTCCTGGGCCAACTCTGTAATCAGATGGAATCGAAGTCACTCCTCGATCCATGGAAGTTTGGATGGAATCATTAAAAAAAGAAAAGCCAAATGGTTTGAGTTCTTCTTTGGGTTCCATCCCAATGGCACTTATTTTATCCCGCAAAAGATTTAATTTGGCCGTTTTAATTTCAGTAAGTAACTTTTGCAGATCATAAATTCGATCATTAAAATTTTTCTCAATTAAAAGAAATTCAGAATTACTTAATTCATCTCTTGCAGTTTCGAGATTTTCTTTTTCCAGTTTTAAATCTTCACTTACTGAAAACTCAAGCTCCGAAAGAATAAGGATTTTATTCTGATTTTCCTCCTCAGGGTCTTCTTCAGTCTTGGAAGAATCTGCATCTTTTATTGGAGTTTTTGGAACCGCAGAAGAAATAATTTGACCGCCTTGCATATTATCGCCAGTCCCACGTAAACGATTAGCTTCCTGTAAAGCCATTGCTCGCTGCTCAGGGGGCAAACGATCAAGAACAGCACGGGCCTGCGGAGAAAGTGATTGAGAATATAATGAAAGGAAACAACCAGGGATTAACAAAGTTAAATTGAATAAAAAAAGGAATCTCATAATTTTAAAATAGTTTGGTTATTGTAGCAGAAAATGTTAATCCACGTTTGGATAAAGCGGACGACTGCACTTCAATTTCTTCCCACCCGAAAGATGTTTGGACTCTCAAGTCTAAATTATCATACGAGCGAGAATTAAAAACCTCAATTGCGAAATAATCACTCGCCACTCCATTAGAAACAGAATTATTACCTGAACCGTCTTCATTTAAATCACCGGATCTTAGAGTAGTTCCCCACCCTATACCAGAATCATATTGCAGGAAACCTCCTAAACTGAAGATTTTTGAATCCGTATCAGCCCAATGACCTACCGGACGGCCTAGATACCTATAACCGTTTCTGTATATATGGTGCCCATAAGTTATATCGTGCGTACGAGGGTCATCAGTCCACCAAGTAGATGTAAGGTCTGCGTACTCGGCAAAAATCCGAACTGTGGCATCATTCCATTTACGCCAACCTTCGATTCCATACTGAAACATAAGACAATTGGGCAAAAACTTGTCTTCATCCTCGCCTACTACCTGTCCATAAATTGCAAAAGGCGCCTCCCACGGCCTCCACCTTATATCTAGACCAGCCAGTTGATTCCCAGGTTCATTTGCAGGATCTTGACCTGTATTAGCACCGACATTATCTTGACTCAAAAAAGCATCAACCCAAGTACTTAAACCTTCAGGTCGTCCATCCCCTCCCAATTGCATCATGCGAAATAAACCAACCTCCAAACCATCAAGAATGGTTGGCTTAAAATCAACCCGAATTCCCCACAAATAAGGATTGGGAACATGCCTTTCCTCCTCCATCTGCCCAATAAAACTATGAAAGCTCCATGGTCCGATCCAGGATAACCACTTATTTTCGAATGGTTCAGCTATTCTTCGATCCAAAGATATTGCAGGAATTGGCCTGGCATTTGTCGAAAGAATTAGACTTCCATCCCAACCTGGCCCCCACCATCGATCAACCTTGCCCAAACTTGCCGACCAGTTTCCCAAACGGGCGGCGATATAAGAACCATCCAATTCTAATCCCTCATCCTTTCTGCCTTTCCAGTCATTTTCCACCCCGTACAGTGCAAGCAAAGAAAGTTTAGCCGCAAAACGATCATTCATCCATGATGTCTCGATCCCCGTTGTAAAACCACCCCTTGGTTGGTTACCAAACGATCTTGAGGTTACCCGATCATCAGAAATCCCAATGCTTGATTGAATAGAATTCCAGCCCAACCGGTTTTCTCTTTGAATTTTATTCCCAAGTAAATCATGTCCCCATTCCTGTTCATTTTTCTCGCTCTTCAATCCTCCTAAATTAATGGGCCAAGTATTAATTGTGCTGTCCAAACTTCTACCATCCTGCAAAAGCCTTATTTCATGACGCAAAAATGGATCATGGGGAGACAGAAAGGGCTCAGCAAAGAGATAGTGAGCAGCAGAAAATAAAGCAAAATAGGTTGTTAAAAGAATGAGCTTCCATGAAAAATACATATAGCAATTATAACTTAAATTAAAATGTTTGGGCAATCTCAAAGGTTTTATGTTTTGTCTCGCCCAACCGTAAAAATATCTCTACAGAAATAACCCAGTGGTATATGGAGGATGATCCGTTATTTAGGCGCACTAGGCAACACGCTGAACGAAGGCTTTCCTTTGGTGCTTCTCAGTCGGCAAAAGATCGTTTAGAGGAAATAAAAGAATTTCTGCGATTGGAAAAAGAAATGCTCCTTCGCTACCACCAAAAAGGTGACTCCGGTCTAAGGCTCACAAGGTCAAGATCAGTCATAATGGATGTACTTATACAATTTCTTTATTCATGGGCAGCACAAGTGGCAAAAGAGAGTATGGGGGTTGTTAAACCTATGTGTATTCTGGCGACCGGCGGATATGGAAGGGGTGAGCTCAGTCCATTAAGTGATATTGACCTAATGTTTCTCTATCCCCGCTCTTCAATGGGAAAGTCGCTGGATAATTTAAAGGAAATAATGACTCGTGAGATCCTCTATCCGCTTTGGGATTCCGGATTAAAAGTGGGTCATGCATCCCGTGAAGTTAAGGAAGCCCTTACTGAATCACAAAAAGATATTCGTAATAAGAATTCGATGCTGGATGCACGATTCGTCTGCGGAGACCGCAAAATTGCCAAAAAATTCATTTCTAACTTTTTGAAATTTTGTCGAAAAAATCAGCCAGCCCTTTACTTAAACGAACTTTTGCAACATCAGGTCGAAAGGAGAGAGGGCAAGGGGAACACTGTCTTCCTGCAAGCTCCTGATGTGAAAAACGGAGTGGGTGGTCTCCGTGACTATCAAGGAGTTTTATGGATGTCCAAAGTGAAATTTAATCTCGAAAATATTGACGGCCTGGTTGACCGAAAATACCTAACCGAACAGGAAGCCAAATCATTTGAGGATGCATACTCCTTTCTATTGCGAGTACGTAACGAACTCCACTTTCGAAGCACTCGCCCCGTTGATACCCTGCACCTTGAAAAACAACCTGAGATTGCTCTGGGACTGGGATATGAGCAGGAAGATATTTTTCGTCGGGTAGAAGCATTCATGGGGGATTATTACACAAAAGCTCAAACCATACATCAATTATGTGGAATCTTAGAGGAAAGACTGGTTCATGCCAGTAGTGGAAATACATCGAAAATAAGTTTCAAAAATGTCCTGAATGCTTATCGCTCTCCTCCACTGCGCAAGGTTGACGAATTTGATTTGCAAGAGGGAATGCTGTCCAGTTCGAACATGAAAATCTTTGAAAGTGACCCGGAACGAATTATTCGGTTATTTCGCCACGCTCAGAAATTTAAAGCCAAACTTTCCCCTGACCTCAGAGCCCTCGTTAGAAACCGACTGTCCTTAATCGATTCATCTCTCATAAATTCGAGTTCAGCAAATGTTACCTTTCGCTCCATCCTCCAGGAGGTTGGAAATGTTAGTCCAATCTTATACGAAATGCACGACCTTGGAGTTCTTGGTCGCTTCGTGCCTGAGTTTGGTAGACTGTCCTGTAAGGTTCAACACGACCTTTACCATAGATTTACGGCAGATGTGCATGTTCTTCACTGCCTGAGGAAGTTAGACGAAATTTTTCAAAATAAAAACTCGAAGTTCAAGCACTACCTTGAGGCACTCCGAAAAAATGAAGTGCCTGGACTACTCTACCTTATTCTTTTCCTCCACGACCTCGGGAAAGACCAAGGTCCAAAAGGGCACTGCGAACGAGGAGTTGAAATTGCACATGGTCTTATGGATCGCCTTGGTATATCCGATGAAATGCATAACCGAATTTTATTTGTCATCCGGAATCACCTTGAAATGACGAGATACGCAAACAAATTCGACCTGGATGATCCAGAAGTGATTGATTCCTTCGCCCAATTTATCGAAGGAGAACAAAGACTACGCTTTCTATATGTCCACACATTCTGTGATGCCAATGCCACAGCACCAGACCTCTGGAACGACCATAAAGAAGAACTGCATACTCAATTATTCACCAATACTCTCAATGTACTCGAAGGAAAGCATGCCAGGAAAGACCCAAGTGTCCTAAAAAATGCTTACACTGAAATCGAAGTGGAAGGTGTGTCAAAAGACGAACTGATCGAACACCTGGAAAAAGTGCCTGAAAGATATTTCTCACACACCAGCAAGGAGGAGGTGGCTCTACATATTGATATGATCCACAGGTTTAATGCAAAAGGGAATAATTCCTCACAGCCAATTCTTAGCTGGCGAAATGATCTCCGTAGAACATTGACTATTGTTGATATTGTGACTGAGGATCGCCCAGCACTTTTTGAAAAAATCGCAGGCGGTTTTTCTGTTGCCGGACTTAATATTCTGGGTGCAAGAGCAGTTACCAGAGCTGACGGTATTGCGATTGATGTTTTTTATGTCGAAGAAGAAAAAGGAGGAATTGTTAGTAATTCAAAAACTCGCCAGCTTTGTGAATCTTCCATTCACTCTTTCTTGGAAAATGAAAACTCTGCCGAAAAACTGATCAAGGAGAAAAGGAAGAAATCAGATAAATCGAGACTCTTTTCAAATGAAGAGCGATTAGGCGAAAAAATCCCCCCACAGGTTGATGTGTATCATGATGTGGCTTTAGGAAGAATAATAGTGGAAGTAAGAGCTGCGGATCAGGTCGGTTTACTTCATCTTATTGCCAAGACGATTTCCAAATGCGGATTCAGTATTCAATTTGCAAGAGTTGCCACTGAACAAGGAATTGCCACCGACATTTTTAATATCGAAAGAGCATCTGAAAATAAAAACTCCTCCCCTGCTCAATTTCTCAAACTTAGGGAAGAACTTAGCAAATCCCTTAATACAGAGAAGTATTATGTCGAAGTTTAATTTTATAAAGCTACCAAAGGCAGGATAATTTTAAAAACCGTCCCATTCTGCCCGGATTCCAAAAGTTCTAAATTTCCATCATGAGCACGCAGAATTCTCTTGGAAATAGATAATCCCAAGCCTGTTCCATCAGTCGTCCCAGTCAGGAAAGAATCAAAGATTTGGCCCTGTAATTCATTCGGAATTCCAGATCCCGTGTCACTAACTAAAATTTGTGCTTTTCCATCCGCTGCTCTTCCTGCCTCCAGAGTAAGTTGCCCGCCATTAGGCATCGCAACCAAAGCGTTAAGCATCAAATTAAGTAACGCCTGCTGTATCTGTCCCTTATCCACATAAACGAAAAGGGTTTCCCTAAATTCTTTGATATGCAAATCAACCTGGCTTTGCTCCAACTTTAAACGGACAAGTAAAGCTGCATCCTCTATGATTTCCTGTAGTGCAAAATTCTTACGAAAAGCCTCTCTGCTTTTGCCAAAATCAAGAATTCTTCCCGCAATTTGCTCCAGATGATCTAACTTTTCACGAATAACAGATAAATCTTTATTCTTATCTTCATCATCTCCCTGATCCAAATCAAGTGAATCAAACAACAAACGAATTACCATCAACGGATTCCGAATTTCATGGGCAATTTCAGCTGCCAATGTTCCCAATGTTGTTAATCGTTCACTCTTGCGTAAACTTTCCTCGGAATCAAATACTCGACCGTATAGTCGAGCATTTTGTACCGCGATCGCACCAAGATCCGCAAGTGCACGGGCGATTAACTTTTCATCATCATTAAAGCGGTGAGGTCGATCAACATACAAAGATAGTACACCGATAGAATCATCCTCATACAAAACTGGAGTGACTAACATGGAATGTAATTCCTCTTCCCTAATCAAATTGACGAAATGGTGTTCCTCAGTTCGAAGCAAGTCTTCTGTTTGTACCTGCCTTTGCCCCCTTAAACATGTTCCCAGTATACTATCTGATGGGCTAAGGGACTCATTTAAAAAACGGGAACCTTCACGATCCTGCAATGAATTTAAGTGAAGTAAATCTTCATCCTTAGAATAAAGGAAAAAAGCGGATAGCTTACAATCTAGTAGAAGCAAAGCCTCACGTGTAATCGTTCGCAGCACCTCTTCAATCTCTCTTTTACCTGCCATATCCTGACCGACCAAAACTAAAGTCTGCAACTGCTCAGCTTTTCTTCTCAATTGCTGGATCATCCACATATTCTCTAGTACCCTGCTCGCCTCTTTGGCCATTAATACAAGTAACCGCAAATCACTTTGGCTAAACGCATTCTCGTCGAAGGAATCCACATTTAACGCACCCACTGTTCTTCCTCCCTCAATTAATGGTGCTGCCATTTCCGACTTTATACGATCATCAATTTTAAAATACTTCTCCTCCTCCAACACATTTCCGCATAAAAATGGTTCACCATAAAGTGCCACCCAGCCTGTTATCCCAACTCCCATCGGCAGTTCAAAACCTTTACTTTCTTTGGACAATCCACGTTCCACCTCAATGAGGAGTTTATCCGAACCAGCGTTGATTAATGAAATTGATGCAGAACTTCCTTCAAACAAACCAATCACTTCGTCTAGAATTCCCTCCAAGGCTTCAACAGGGTTTTTTTCGTTCCCAGACAATGAACTAATTCGATACAAAGCATCAACTGCTCTGCGATCTGAAAAATCCATTTCCTGCCTATCTTCCATTTAAAATATGAATAGCAAAATTAACTGCTAATGCGAGAATGGAAAGTTACTTTTTCTTGGACTGTAAAAAGTATTCCCAGGACTTCTCCACCGGCTTACCATAAAGGGAAGAAACAAAAGGGCGCCTTGGAGGTCTCTTCGGTTCCTTCAGCAATCTCATCCCAGCCTCCTTTGGCAATCGGTTACTCTTCTTACTGTTGCAACGAATACATGAAATAACCACATTTTCCCAGGATGTTCCACCTCCCCTATCCCGAGGAATTACATGATCCATATTCAATTCCTTATTGGGAAGATTCTTCCCGCAATATTGGCACCGGTAATCATCCCGCTCCAGTAAATTTTGCCGATTGAATTTCATTTCCTGCAGAAGAATTCTGTCAAATCCTTTAAGCAACAAAACCGAGGGAACAATAACCGACTGATTGACGGTTCTAACTACTCGGGCTCCGGGAATAGATTCAACATCCTTAGAATGCGCAAACCAAGCCGCAGCATCAAAAACTCTAAAACTCCCGTCTTCTGCATATATTACCTGGGCATGATCAAGAGCCAATAAGCTGAACGCTCGCTCAACGCCAACTACATTAACTGCCTGCCAAAGCCGATTAAG
>JABGWZ010000061.1 GCA_018675995.1 Opitutia bacterium
AAAGGCTTGACGCTGACTCGAGTCGACAAGTTGAAATAGAAACAAAATTTTTGGAAGTTCAGGAAGGTGCTTTAGATGAGGTGAGCTTTGATTGGAATTACAATTTTGGCACACCAAGTTATATTCGAGACCAAAGGACTGGTCAACCACTGCTAGATTCAAAAGGTCAGCCACAATTAACTTTTCCCCGGCAGCTGTCAGGTTCAACTAGAACATTATCTGAAGCCCACTCGCCCACTGGAGTTAATCGTGATACGATAATTAGTATACCCGACAATGATGAAGGAAGTATGTCGCTCAGTAACCCATTGCCCTCTCTTCCAGGTATGATTGGGATTGGTACTGGTGCAAAACCACTTTTAGATACTCAAAACTTAAACCTGTCTCTTGCGGCAGGTGGAGGCTCGATGATTTTAGGGGGAAGTCAAGCGAATATACTTATAAGTGCGTTACAAAGAAAACAAGGAACAGACCTTTTGAGTGCACCTAGAATTACCGTCATGGATGGACAACCTGCTCAGATAACGATAGCACAGGAATTCATCTATCCAACGGACTACGAACCTGCACCAATTCCCGGGGGGGGAGGAGGAGGAGCTAATAACAATCAAGGTGCTGCTGCTCTTTCGCAAGCAATTCAGATTCAAAGTGCTGTTCCTCAATTTGACACGGTTGCACCAGATGATGAGCAACCTGGTTTTCGTGAAGTAGGAGTTGTTATGGATGTTACCCCAAGAATTGAAAAATATAATTCGATAGCTTTGGAACTTGCCCCAAAAGTTACTGAGTTTGACGGATTTATAGAATACGGTGGATCTTCAGCCATGATTGGTACATCAGCGGTCGGTGCACCGCCAATGATTATTCAGCCGTCAGGTATTTTAATGCCCATTTTTTCAGTTCGTAAGGTTAATACATCGGTAACCATCTTCGATGGTGCAACGGTTATCATTGGTGGACTTACCCGTGAGGAAGTTAAAACTGTTAATGATAAAGTGCCGGTTCTCGGGAATATTCCCTTGATTGGGCGACTATTTCAATCTTCTGCCGAAAGTTATGCCAAGCGAAACCTACTTATTTTTGTAAGTGCGAGTATTGTTTCAAGAGGCGGTTCTCCAGTTCGCGAAGTAATACAAAACATCAGTCCTCAGTCTATTTTTAAAGATCCTGTTATCATGACGCCAACTGGTACTATCCGAAGAGCGGTAAAAGATGATGTCGTCACTCCCTAAACCTATATGCTTTTTGTATTTGTTTCTTATTATTTTACCTATCAACCCTTATCCAATCATTTAAATATAAGTTCAGAATTTGTTGTGCATGAGTATTTTATTTAACATAAACAAATCATTATTTATTACTCATTTCTTAGTGTAATTACCATTACATTATAAGAAATTTAATCTATCAATATAGTTGATCCAAGCCCAGTGAATTTCATTTAGATAAATGTGCCCTTGATATTATCCATACCCTAGCTTAACTTAAATTGTGTCCATTCCCCCGGTTATTGTCTTCGAAAAATTCTTTAAATTGAGAACAATAAGATGTTTGTGTAATAATTTCCTGCTCTCGGTGATTGTCACCTTGAATTTCATAATAAGAATGAATTATGTGAGGTTTGTGTTTGTTACCTTATATAAACTGCTTGTATATCGTATTTGGAGAGAATTTTTACCATTACTACAAAGCAATTTGATATTCTCCAAATAACGGCAGGTATTTGCATATGGTCATATCAAAAAAATTTCTGATATCAACCCTTCCTTGGTTTGTATTGATCTTTTTTTGCTTCATTGTTTTTAACAAGATTAATGAACTAACTAATTATAAAGATTCCCAAGAAATTATTGGGACTCAGAAGGGTGGTAGGATTGTAAAAGTTGAAACTTTAAAACCCTCGGTTGAAGAAAAACCTGAATTAAAAAATAAGAAACAGGGTCCAGAAAAAGGTGAACTTTCTGCTGAGTGGTGTGACCCACTTCAATATACCGATCTTTCTCAACACAAATCCATACTGGAGTTTGACCATTGGCTTGCTCAATTTGAGAGATTCCAGCATTACAATAATCATAATTGCTTTGATTGCCAAATAGATCCATCCGCAATTAACACTAATAGCCCATTTGACCGTATTCATAGAATTAAAAGTGACTTAATTAACAAAGGAAAAAAAATAGCCTTTGATAGGTCCAAAATTTTACAAAAAATTATTCAGGGTGACCCTAGAACAGCAATTGAGATAGCAATTAGCGAAGAAAGAATAGAAAGATTACCATCTGAGTTAACCCAACACATGGAAAAATGGGTATCAACATATGCTGATATCTCCACGATTCACATTTGTAATGACCCAAAGATGCCAAACGGTCAGATAAAGCATTTTGTTTCACTTCCAAATCATAAAAAAGTGGAGGTTCACTTTTATGGAAAAAGAAAACTTTTAAAGACCACGAAGAACCTTTCCGTTTGGGGTGTTCATATTGGTGAACATGCTGCATTTGCAGATGAGTCTTTAAAAGTTGAACCTGTTATTGTTGGGAATAAGGAAAGATTTAATGTAAAGTTGGGTGATATTGACCTAACAATACCGTCAAAAGAAGGTTTATTGGCACTCGAAAAAAGAGTGAAAGATGCAGAGAGAAGAGCTTTCATGAGTGGTAGAGTCCATTATCCATTAGTGGCTTCGAGTGATGGAACATTAAACCTCATAGATAAAAGATATACTTTAATAAATTCTTTAACTAGTTGGACAAACGCTCATAGCCTTGCACTCGAATCTAACAATTCATTAGTAAATATTAATTCAGATTTTGAAAATAATATTGTTTTTACTCTTTTAAGGGATGCGAATGCAATGGGTTTATTACCTGTAGATGAAAGTAATGACACTGTTCAATATTCGTGGATCGGAGCTACTGACCAAGAGGACATTAATGGCTCAATATATATTAAAGATCAAAATATAACTGTCTCCGTAGAGTTGAATGCGACTGAGGGGGATTGGAAATGGACAGATGGATCAGATGTTGGAGATAGTACATATCAAAATTGGTTTAATAATATTGAACCAAATTCTACAAGCCATACAGGGCAGGACTTTGCGGCAATCGACTTTAATTTCACCGATTCACAGAATTCATACTGGATCGATTTGAATGATAGTTATCGTTTGCCTTTTATTCTGGAAAGACCAACTCAACCTGCGGTAACACCAATGGCCTCTGTAAATGGAAAAAGGAAAGTTTTGGTTATTCCCGGAAGATTTCCTGATGAAGGTGGTAATTACGATGGTTCTTCGGGTAATCCGACAGATGAATTTGGAAATCCGTTAAATAACGGAAATTACAATGACAATTTCGAACCTGATACCCAAGAAAATATGATTACGGCAATGGAGGGTGTAAAAGAATTTTATCTCAGAAATTCAGATGGAACATTTGAGTTGGATTATGTGATTACTCCAACGGTTACTATGTCTTTGCCAAAATGGAGAAAAGTACAAAGAGCCACTCCGTTAGCCGAAGGTGATGAGAATGCAATGCCCAATATTTTTGATCCAACGGGTCGTTTTTACGAACAAGTCCCTATCAACTATAGTCCGGATCCACATCTTGACCCTTTTGGTGAAGAGTGTAAAATTCTAGCTGCTCAAATATCGCGGCATTATGACTTCGAGGGGCCCGCATTTTCGGGTGTATTAAGTGTTCAGATTAATACACCCCCGGGTCCTTTTGTTGAACCTCCATTGGTTTCTTTTGTCGGAGGGAATATTGATATGACAGGTGCTACAGACCCTGATTTTGTTTCTGTTCAAGCTGAAGCAATCCTTGATGGGCTTGGTTTCGTTTCAGAAATAAAAATTTCGGAATTAGGTGCTTTTTATCATACTACTCCAACCATTAGACTTAATGGAATAGATTATAATGCGACATATTTTAATGTTAATGTTGATAGAACCGTTGTTTCTTGGGTGGTCACAACGAGTTATGAATTTGGAGCAGCTGGAGTTGGTTGGGTTGGAGCTCCCGGTTCTTATGTTAGAGCTCCCTTGAGTCCTGGTGTTACAGTACACGAACTTGGACATAATTTTGGACTATGGCATGCGAACCGTCACGAGGGTGAAGGAATTCTTCCTAACAGTGATGACCGCAGTGCCATTGATTATGGAAATCCGTATTCAGTTATGGGCACAGCAACAGGGGGTGAAATTGGAGATTTTACAATTTCAAGCAAAGTTTTTCTTAATGAAATTGGACACTTTGGATATACAGGCGGAAATATTAAAGACAGTAATGATTTTTCAAGTGCCAAAGTGGATGTCGCCGACTTATTTGATGGATCAGAATTAAATGCTTCTCTGCTTAAGGAGGAGAATGCAAAAAACCCAAATACCTTCAGAATTTACAGGCATGATCATGGTCATGCACCTTATGCACTTTCGGTTGGCAGTTTTCATTTGGAATTACCAAACAGCTCATTATCTCAAAGTTTTTACTCAAAATTACAAACTGGAAATCTATTTCTCAAAGTGGGTGGTCCGGGCGAGGGTGCGACTGCTACTATTTCCCAAGGTGGTGATTTGGGATATACTCTAACCATAACAAACGGTGGTAAAGGATACTCCAATGATCCAATATTTAGCATCATTGATGATTTAAATACCAGTCTTTTGACGATCAATCCTATTTGGATTAAAAGAAAAGCGGGTACTGGTTACTATGAAACAACACCTGTTAGAAATTTATCCAATGTTGGAATTCGGGGACTACGTGGAGTTGAAATTCCTGCATCTTTACACTCGCCAACTGGAGTGGATGCAGGGAGTACAATGGGTTCTTATTGGGTTTCATACAGATGGAATGCAAGTGAATTTGGATTAAGTGTTATTAATGGTACCAGCCGTTTAAATCATACTGATCAATCAGCGGAAAATATTTTTCTGGATATGACTCCAAGTACGCAGGGCTTGGTTAATCAGTCTGTTAATCCGGGTGCTGATTTTGATGACGCATTTTTGATGCTTGGAAAAACATTTTCTGACTATCAGGCAGATTCTCATATTACCCCGATTAGAAAAGGTGGAATTCCTCCCATGGAATTTATTGAAGCCGTTGTGAACATCGGAACGGTTGCATCAGGAGAGGCAAAAGCGCCAGAATTTACATTGTCCGTAAGTAATAATAATCCATTTGTTGATGAGACTGTTGAATTTACAGTTATTCCGAAAGATGGAAATTTCACTGATTATGCATATTCCTGGTACATAAATGATGTTGGGTTTAGTGAAGAGGTTTACCTTAACACCAATGCTATAGCATTCAAATTCCCCCAAACTGGTTATCAGGTTGTAAAGATAATGGTATCGGACCTTAGGGGTGGAATTGCTTCGAGAAATATTACATTAAATGTAGGTGGAGCAGAAAAGACTAACTTGTCCTTGGTTTCCGGAAATGTGGGGTCAATAAATGGTCCGATTCAGGGTGCCAAAGTTGTTTTAAACAAAGCAAAAATCATTGAACATAGTGTTCGGGTATCTGGAAATGTGGAGGATTCGAGAATTAGCACTACCCATGGAAATCCTTTGAAGTTTGTTGTAGATAATGATGAAAATAAAGAGATCATTATGCATAGGGGAGAGATCCATAGATTTGTTTTTGAATCCTCTACTAATAACTACCCTTTATCCTTTTTCAAAAACACGGATCATGAATCGGCCAAAGTAAAACTAAATGGGTTGTTTACTCCTCTTGTAGAAGTTCCAGGTGGTGGTTATATAAGGACGCCATTTGTTGAATTAAATGAAACATCTAGGTTTGATTCCAATTATTCTCAAACCATTACAACCTTGGATTTATTTAGAGACCATCAGGTAAATGATACCAACTATCACCCGAATGGAACATTAATAACCAAACCCTCAGCTAAGATTTTATTAGCTGATACCAATGTTACACGTGTTATTGTTCGACCGGTGGCAATTGATCCAATAACTGGTGTTCCACTTAACTTCGGTGGACGTGGCATGGATCGAGACTTCCCTCCTGGAGTTCAAATATTAAGAAGCAGTTATTGGGAGAATTATGATGAAACTAATGCTACTGCTACTTCATATATTGATGGTGTTGGAACGATCCATCAGGATGAAAACGGCAGTGGATATCCAATGGTACCCGATATCATCGTTTTCGGTGCGGGGCAGGATGCGAATTATACCGGTTCGATCCGCCCGACTGACAACAA
>JABGWZ010000060.1 GCA_018675995.1 Opitutia bacterium
AGTTTCATTTATTAAACTACTGGAGATGCCAGTCCGTTCCGTCCGCCATTACACTTTGATTAATTTGTAATAACTTAGCTTTCAACTTTTTCAGTAATTCAGGATATTCGGAGGCAATGTTTTGTGTCTGCCCTGGATCTTTTGACAGATCAAATAGTTGAAAATCCTTATATCCACCATTTTTTACTCTCGGTATCCAGCGTTCCTGAAACATATTTGTCGCTGGAATTTCATAATCTGGATTTGCCACCAGTGAGAAATCTCCGTCTCGCATGGCCACAATTGGACGGGACTTTTGCAGATGCCAAAACATAGGCTGATGGCGTTTAAATTTGTCTGGTTTCCCTATCAGCAACGGGGATAAATCAGAACCATCAATCATTCGATCCTGCGGTACTTCCAAATTTAATAACCCGCACAAGGTAGGAAGTACGTCAACCAGACCGGCCGGATGTTTCTCCACTCTATTTTTTGGAATTACAGCGGGCCATGAGAAGATACCCGGCACACGAATTCCTCCATCCCAATTTGAGCCCTTCCTTCCCCTTAAATTTCCTACACGATCGTCACGGTAGCTTCCATTATCCGATCCATAAATAATAAGAGTATTTTCCCTAACTCCCATTTGATTTAATTTTTCGACTACCTGACTGATCGCCCGATCGGTATTGTCAATCGTACCAGAGTATACAGCTGCTCTGTCTTTGAGTTCCCCATAAGTGGAAACAATCTCATCTGGTGCGGCAATCGGTGCATGCGGTTCATGGAACCATAGATTCAAAAAGAAAGGTGCCTTGGGATGCCGATGATTATCCAACCAATCAATAGCTTCATCGGCCACCAACTGACAGGAGTATCCTTCCAACGGTCCAACCGCTTTTCCGTTCCGAATAAAATTATTCGGATTCTTATGACTAGGAGATGCATTATTCCATGTGGTGAACCAGTAATCAAAACCATGATGGCTTGGGGTGGGCTTGGACCGATTCTTTGTCGGCAAACCCAAATGCCATTTTCCAATGTGGGCCGTGGAATATCCTCGATCCTTAAAAATTTCTGCAATTGTACGTTCACTAAGAAGCAAATGAGAGTTTTGACCTTCGTCATGAATCCAACTGTACACACCCGTTCTTATATGATGTCTTCCCGTTAAAAGGGTCGCACGCGAAGGAGAACAGACGGCACAGCCGGAATAAAAATCAGTAAACCGCACTCCATCCTTAGCCAACTGATCAATCGCCGGAGTTTTAACAGGACCACCATAACAACCAACATCTTTGTACCCTAAATCATCAGCCAATAAGATCACCACATTTGGTTGAGTTTGAGCAGACAGGAAAAGTCCTATGTTAAAAATAAAAAAGGAAAAAACCATTAACCAAGATGCATTCATAAATTCCCTCTCCTTTTAGTTTTTCTGAGCTGCTAGGTAATGAACGAGCGAGGCAAAATCATTCATGGACATTCCATTGGCCAGGCCAGCTGGCATCATGGAGATAGGCAGCAGTGTCTCGTTGGCGATGTCGGATGTCTTCAATGTGGTAACTGTTCCGGCAATGTCTCTCATTTCAATTTGATCACTCAGGCGGTTGGTGACAAAGCCCACATGAGCACCTCCCTTTTTGGTGGTGATTGAAACGGTTTTAAAACCCTGAGAAATCTCCTGCTCCGGACGAAGAATACTCATGGCAATACGATCCGCATCCATGATTCCTCCTATCTGTCCAAGATAAGGCCCCTTTTGCACCTCGTCCTTATTTAAGGCATGGCAGGCAACACATCCCTGCTGGGCAAAAAGAGCGGGACCTTCGCTCAGATCACCTTTAATTTCTCCAAGTGCGATCGATATATCTTCGATACTCATTTCACCTACCTGTCCCTGCTTATCCATAATCTTCTTGAGGTTTACTTTTGGTTCATTTCTGGCAACAACCTGAACATCCTCGGTCTTGGGGAGACCGGGCAAATCAACTCGATCCTTCCCGGCCAGTTCTGAAATTACAAACTTAATTTCATTCGATCCGGTCTTCGCTGCTTCAACCAAAGTTTTGGAAAGCATTTCCGTTTTCTCCCAGGGAGTCGGGTAATAGTATGGCCCACGTGTATCCGGC
>JABGWZ010000249.1 GCA_018675995.1 Opitutia bacterium
AACTCAACTTCATCTCCGGACAGAGAGGATATAAAAATTCCTATCGTTGCATCGTTGTAGTACCAAGTATCAGATTCCACGTATTGGGTATAACTTACATCTGTGTGTGCACTTCCTTTTATTACCCAATTATTTTTAGTGTTTAATAATGTGTTGCAATTGATATTATACCATCGCTCCTCGGGGTCAGTAAGAGTACCTGAAATTACCAAAGATCCAGCACTAAGATCTTTCCGAATTCCAGAATATGATTCTAATGGCCATAATCCTTTACTTTTTGTCGCATTTGAAAAAGTGTCATTGAAGTACCGATTAATTGGAATTTCATCAGTAGTGAATGTGCTAGTAGAAAATGTGCCTTCACCGCTGTCTCCATCGTCGCTGGAGTATTTAAAAAACCCTGTAATATCAGTTTCGAAAGTGATATCAATAATTGATGAGTCTCCCTGTAGGGAAAGGGTAACCTTGTTTGTCGAAATCTTATTCCAATTAATTTTCTCGAAATACCATTCACCACTACTTTTTTCGTAAGAATAAACTCGGTCATTAGCCGTGGGGTAGAAGATTACTTCAGTATCACCAGTAATTGAGAAAGTGATTCTTTTATTGAGAATACTTTCAGGAGCTATTCCAAGAAGTGACTTAACGGAAAGGTAAGATATAAAAATAACGAGATATGTAATCTTGTGCAATTTCATGAATTGCATAGTTTTTTGAGATGCGAATTTAAGTCAAATTTTAAAAAACTTACACCATTAATTGTTGGATGGTCGATCATGTACCGGAAATTCCTATCCCTAATTTTTTAGCATTTCTAAGGACCGAATGTTTATCTAAAATAATTACAGATTTTGATTCCAATACAGCATTTCCAATACCCGCCTTTTTCATTTCCAAAAGTGTTTGGTTTCCAAATATTGGCACATCAAACCTTGTATCCTGATTTGGTTTACCAACTTTAACAAATAGGCAATTTTTAGCTCCGAAGTTTCCGACCCTTGCCAGCATTGAATTTGTTCCCTCAAATGCTTCTACAGCAAGCACAGTTCCTTGGCTGACTACAACGCCTTGCCCAACATCTAATCTGGCGTTTTCACGGGCTACTTGAATTCCATGTGAGAGGTGGTCGGGATTAACTTTTTCTTTCCCCTTTGTCATAAGTCCCTGATCAGCAAGATCCTCATCCATGAAAACCCTGGCATCGAGCAGGTGAACCCCTGATTTTTCAATTTCGTTTCCAATTGCACCAAAGATCGTCTCTGCATTTTTTCTTTTTAACCCGGCTAGCATACGAACCGCTTTGAGGTCAGGTTGTAAACCCCGAAAGAGCTTACCCGGAGTAACCTGTCCTGCCATAACCGCATATCCTGAATTGAATTTCCTCAATTCTTTAAGGAGCTTACCAACTTGTCCGACTTTGATAAAAGTTCGTTCGTTTTGCGGGAAAGACTCAACTAACTTATCGGAGGTCTCTTCACCTAATTCGACTAACCGAATAGGAATCCCTGCCGATCCTGCCCGTTGTGCTAGTAGTACAGGGTAATTGCCCTGTCCCGCAATAAGTACGAGCGGTTTACTTTTATCAAAGTTATCGGGCAAAAAATGGCTCATTAAAAAAACTGTCAGCCTTTAACTGCTAAGTTTACAAGTTTTCCAGGCACATAGATCTCTTTAACGATTTCTTTGCCTTCTATGAAAGACTGTACCTTGGGGTCAGCTTTTGCAGCTGAAATTACAGTACCTTTATCAACATTCTTAGAGAATTGAGCCTGCCCGCGAAGTTTGCCATTTACCTGATAGACGATCGTTATTTTTTCGCTGACAAGAAGCTCCTCACGGGCTTGCGGCCAAGGGTGATTAACAATCGATGGTGTGCCTCCTAATTTTTCCCACATTTCTTCAGCAAGGTGAGGGGCAAAGGGAGCGAGTAGTTGAAGTAATGACTTGATAGTATCTAAGGAAAAGTTCTGAGCTTTTTGCAAATGATTCGCAAGAATCATCATTTGCGATATCGCTACATTAAAGCGCAAATCCCGAATGGCATCAGAAACTTTAAGTATGGTTTCATGAAGAAGCCGAAGGGTCTCTTGATTTGTTTCTTTGGCAACGAAATGTTTTTTATTGTTTAGGCATTCCCGATGGATTTTACGTAGGAAACGATGAACCCCTTCAATACCTTTCTCACTCCAAGGCTTGACAGCTTCCAATGGACCCAGGAACATTTCAAAAAGTCGTAGAGAGTCAGCTCCATAAGCATCGATCACCACATCCGGGCTGACCACATTGCCCACGCTTTTAGACATTTTATTTCCGTCCTCTCCCAGAATTAGTCCTTGGTGAAAAAGTTTTTTGTAGGGCTCGGGGTTTTGCAAAATGCCTTCGTCGTAAAGAAAGCGATGCCAAAACCTCGCGTAAAGCAAGTGAAGAACGGCATGCTCAGCCCCACCAATGTAGAAGTCAGGACTTCCCCAATAAGCTTCTTTCTTTGGGTCTACTAGATTCTTCAAGTTGGTTGGGTCCAAATAACGCAGATGATACCAGCATGAACCGGCCCATTGGGGCATGGTGTTGGTTTCACGAGTGGCGGATACCCAATTCTCCCCATCCGGTTTTGGCTCGGTGCGGGAAACTGATTTGCCTGATTCCAAATCAAACCAAATATTGAGCCAATCAGTGATCGTGGCCAACGGGCTCTCTCCGGTACCGGCAGGTTGATAATTTTCAACTTCCGGAAGTTGGAGTGGAAGTTCGGATGGGGGCAGGGGCAGAGCATAGAGGGTTTCCCCATCCTTTTCTGAAGTTACTTCATTTTCGGGCAACAAACCCTGTATGATTCCAGATGTGGATTTGGCTTTTTCAAAATCGGACCGATTGACCCAGACCAAAGGAATGGGCTCTCCCCAGTAGCGCTGACGTGAGAAAATCCAATCCCTAAGTTTATAATTGATCGCACTTTTACCAGTTCCTTTCGATTCTAGTTCAGCAATGATCTGTATTTTACAGCTATTTGTATCAAGGCCGTCGTAAGCTCCAGAGTTGACCATACTTCCAAGTCCGGAGTAGGGGAGTTTTTCTTTTTCCTCATCTCCTTCCGGATGTGTAATGACACGCCTAATTGGAATATTGAATTTCTCTGCAAACTCATGATCCCTTTCATCATGTGCTGGGACTGCCATAATCGCACCAGTTCCATAACTGATTAAAACATAGTCGGCGACCCATACTGGAATCTTTTCTCCGTTTATTGGATTAATACAATAACTACCTGTGAAAACCCCTGATTTGTCTTTTGCAAGGTCAGTTCGATCCAGGTCGCTCTTTTTGGCGGCACTTTCGACATAGGTTTTTACTTCGTCAGCTTTTTCTGGAACGACTAATTTTGTGAGCAGGGGATGCTCTGGAGCGACTACCATATAGGTCGCCCCAAACAAAGTATCTGGTCGGGTGGTGTAGACTGTAAGTTTTTCAGTACTATTATCTATAGAAAATTCAACTTCTGCACCTTCTGACCGTCCAATCCAAGCCTTTTGTTGGCGTTTGGTTGAGTCTGGCCAGTCGAGATCATCTAAGCCATCGAGTAGTTTCTCTGCATAAGCGGTGATTCTCAGCACGACCTGACGAAGGTTTCGACGCTCTACTGGATGGTTGCCAACTTCTGATTTTCCATCGACCACTTCCTCGTTTGCCAGAACCGCGAGTAAATTAGGACACCACCAGACTGGTTTTTCAGCAACATAGGCAAGTCCTCTTTGAAAAAGTTTAAGAAAGATCCATTGGGTCCATTGGTAGTAATTCGGATCAGTAGTATTAATTTCCCGCTGCCAATCAATGGCAAAGCCAATACTCTTGATTTGCCTACGGAAATTATCGACATTCGTCTTGGTTGTTACAGACGGGTGGGTTCCGGTTTTAATGGCGTATTGTTCAGCAGGTAGGCCAAATGCATCCCATCCCATTGGATGTAATACATTAAATCCACAAGCTCTTTTATACCTAGCCAGAATGTCAGATGCTACATATCCCTCTGGGTGCCCAATGTGTAAACCAGCACCCGATGGATAGGGGAACATATCCAAAGCATAAAACTTTGTTTTTTCTGAGTTATCCTCAGCTTGAAAAGTCTTTTCACTTTCCCAAAATTTTTGCCATTTTTTCTCGATAGTGAGAAAGTCGTATTGTTTTTCTTCTTCTGCCATTTTATTAAAAGTAGAATTTTAAAATGAAGACTTTATCGAGATTTGGCAAAAGTAAACCCAAGCAGTTGCCTGTTTGAGAAAGAAGTTTTTTACCTAATCAGCATATCGGTGTAAACCAACATTGAATCGCTGTTGTGTAGTATTTTATTCTAGTCCGTTTTTTTTTCTTCGAGTAATTTTTTGATTACTTCCAATTCGCCGGCAATTTTTCCTACCTGTGTGTGTAAGTCCTGAATTCCATCACGCAATGGGTTGGGGTTAACCTTTCTTCGTATTAATTCTTGCTTAATTTTCATTTCAGCATTCGATTCGTCCATACTGTTCATAATTACACCGATGACCAGATTAAGAACGATCATTGTTCCTGTAAGAACAAAGCTCACAAAAAATAAGGCTGCACCTAATGGGGAGGCTGTTGATGTGGGTGCCCATTTGTTTAGCTCGCTAGAGTTATATCCATAATTTTCTGAACCATACATATTAATATACATAACATCGGTCCAATCCTCTAAGGTAACCACACGGAAGAGTGTGAGAATGGAGGTCTGTAAATTTCTAAAATGAATGGGGTCATTTTCCGCATACAGGAAAACCGCCATTGTTCCATAAATATAAAAGAGAATGAAAAGGAGAATACTGACATAGAACATCGAAGGTAAGCTTTTAAGCAAGCAACTGACTAGGAGTTGAAGCTTTGGGATAGCTGACACAAGTCGCAATACTCGGAGAATTCGAGCTAAGCGAAGAACTGGAATGAAGTCAGCACCGACATGAATAAAGCTTTCGAGTACGCAGGCTGTTACAATTGCAAAATCAAATATATTCCACGGGTTTTTGAAATAATTATAAGGACGATTACCTTCAGCCAGAATTTTAATAACTGCTTCAACAACAAATATTCCCAAAATTATTTGATCTAAAATATTTAGAATGAAGGCATGCTCGATTGCAAATTCCTTATAGGTTTGTATTCCGACCACAATCCCAGCAACTAGAATTGTGACTATTATTAGACTTTGAGAGAATTTACCTTTAACAATATTTTTACAAATCAAACTCATTTTTCTAAAAAATAAAAAAGTATAAATCTATACAATGGATGATGAATTTAAAAATATCTTTTCATCTCATTCTAGTCCGGTTGACGGCACTCCATGAAATTTTCAATAAAGCAAAATAAATAATCCTTATCGGTGACTTGATCGATTTCTACGCCTGTTTTTTGAAGCGGGAAAGTTTTCGTTTTTTGGTTTTTTTGTGAATCTTCTGTTCGAGAAACTACGATTACCTGATGAATTCGATTCCTGAGGGCGAGGCTCAACTTTGGGCAACTCTGGTGTTTCCTTAACCGGAATTGGTTTTTTAAGAAGTTTTTCAATGCTTTTTAACAGATCGGCCTCTTCTTTTCCACAAAAAGAAATAGCTTCTCCTTCAGCCCCAGCTCGCGCTGTTCGACCAATTCTGTGAATATAAGTTTCTGCCTCCATAGGTAGATCGAAATTAATCACATGACTTACCTTATTAATATCGAGTCCCCGAGCGGCTACATCGGTTGCGATCAAAGCCCTCGATGAGCCGTTTTTAAAATCTTGAAGTGCTTTTGTTCTGGCAGCTTGACTTTTATTTCCGTGGATTGCTGCACATGGGAAGCCATTAGCCTGCAGTTTTTTTGCCACCCGGTTTGCCATATGCTTCATTTGTGTAAACACCACAACTTTATCCAAATCAGAATTCTCCAATAATTTAAGTAACAGATTTATCTTACTTGCCTTGGGAACATGGAACAGAGTTTGGTTAATTCTTTCGACAGCTGGTTGTTTAGGTGCAATTTGAACTCTAACTGGGTTCTTGCGTACCATGGAAAGGGCAAGCTTTTCCATACTTGTAGGCATTGTAGCCGAGAAGAATAAGGTTTGCCTGTTTGACGGAACGACTTTCAAGATTCTACGAATCGCATGAATGAACCCCATATCCAGCATCCGATCAACTTCATCTAATATAAAACAGGATATCTCTTCGAGATGAACATAACCCTGATCCATCAGGTCGATCAAGCGACCTGGAGTGGCAATAAGGATGTTTACTCCACGGCGCAGTGCATTGACCTGTGGTTTTTGTCCAACCCCTCCGAAAATTACAGTGTGTCTAAAGGGAAGGTTTTTACCATACTTTTCAATACTCTCACCAATTTGTGATGCAAGTTCTCGAGTCGGAGCAAGAATTAAGACATTTGGATTGCGTGATTTAAACTGACGGTCGTTTTGCTTCATTCTTTCCAAAAGGGGAAGAGAAAATGCAGCTGTTTTTCCTGTACCAGTTTGTGCAATTCCAATTAAATCTTTCCCTTCTGTTATGGAAGCCATGCACTGCTCCTGTATATCGGTTGGTTTTTTGTATGATTGCTCAATCAGTGCATTTTGAATTTCCTCACAGTAACCTTTGAAGCAACCCTGAAGTCCGTCCGATTTTGTGTAAAGTGCAAGTCCTTTTGCGATAATATTTTTCATGTGAAAGCCGGAAATGAAAACACCCTGAATACCCGGTAAAAAAAGGGAGAAGTTATGGCAAGTTATTAACTTACCGGTTAAAACAAAGTGATAATCCCAAAAGGAAGGATGTTCCTCGCCACACTAACACTTAAAATAATATAACTTAGAATACCCAAAAATGAATTCTAATCAAGCTTCATTCCAAACCGAGAAAATGAGCAAAATTGTATTATATTCCGATCGTACTATGAAATTAGTGCTGGGAGTTGTTTGAACAGTTTGGAGCAACCTAATTGAATGGAAGAAGCGATTTCACTGTAGTGTTCATCTACATCCTCATCATCTCCACGATCATATGGATCATTTATGTAGGGGTTACTACCAGTGGTAAAAAAAATGCCAATTGGACGGGCAATACCCCTGATGTAAGATTTGTTTTGTTGGATAAATTTTTCGCTTTCGTAATCAAGGGAAATGATAATATCAGCGTTTGCTATATCAGGTATAGTAGAAAATCTGGAATAACCATTAAGGAAAAATCCCATTTGCGATGAAAATTTACTCATTCTAGCATCAATGGGACATTGGTCATAGGCTTCAGTGACTCCTCTTGATGATGTTCGAACACGCCCAAAGAAATGAGTACCTTCTACTAATTCCCTCATCATTTCACGAGCCAAAGGTGCACGTGACATTCCTCTTTTGCTAAGAAAGAGGATATTTGTTAAATCAGTTCCTTTGTAAGAGTTCCGGTCAGAATGGTTTGTTAAATAGGAAGGGTCAGAAGCACCGGTTATTTCCCAAGGTTTTTTAGTATTATTCATTTAATGTCCGCCAAGATTAATATGTTTAAGAATAGTTATAGTTTAATAGAGTAAAGTATCAAATTTTAGACAGTTATTTTTGTAATGGATTGATAAGTTTAGAATTAAATTACAATTTGCATGTACCATGCCAATAACTGAAAAGAATCAAATCTGTAATTCTTTTACTACCTTACGATGGGAGAGATATTATTTTAATTCGACTTGATTGGATAAACCCGAATTTTTGGTCTAATAATTTTCAAAAAATTTAGACCTAGCGATTCTTTAACTTCGGGGTAAGAGGTCCAACGATTTCAACAAAATTTCCATCTGGATCCTTTAGCATGAGTAGGCAAACATCCTGAGGTAATCCTGCAGGTAGTATTTGAGGGCTTTGGGCATGTGCTTTATAGCCATATTTTGTGGCATTTTTGATAACCTGTTCAACATCATTAACAAAAATAGTAAGGTATGAAAACCCGGTGACTGTGTGAATATAACTCTGTTCGAGAATCCGAGTTTTCTTCTTACCATTAACTTGCATGAGTTTAAGCTTTGTAGCGGTTTTCTCTTCCCCTAATTTTAAAACATGAATCTCAAGGTTCGCACCATCAGTTAATCCAACAAGTTTGGGGAATTTTCCAGCAACTTTAAAACCTTCTTTTTCCTGAAAACCTATTACATTTTTATAAAAATGGAGCGATTTCTCAATATCGCTCACTACCACCCCTAAATCTATTGTCTGATTCGGGAAGTTGGAAGAGTTTGCCTGCGAATAAGTTAGAATAATTAAAAATGATAATGTGGAAAGTAAAGCTTTCATATTGACGAGGAAAAAGTTCAGTTAGTATAAATTAAAACGGTAACTTATGGCTTAGGTGATGGGCTATCAAGTGGATAAAACAAATTCCATAGATTTACCTTTTTCCCCTTGATTAAAAAATCACTTAATGTAATTGCTAATTTATTATGAAAAAGCTTTTTTTATTGAGTTCTTCTTGGTGTATTTCTGTCTTTGCCAGCGTTTTTGCTAATGAAAATCGCCCAAATGTGATCCTTATTTTTGCTGATGACCAAGGATATGGAGATTTGGGTTGTTTTGGATCAACCAAGATTAAAACGCCAAATATTGATCGCATTGCTAAACAAGGAAGGAAATTTACAAGTTTTATGGTTGCATCACCGGTTTGTACGCCATCGCGTGCTGCTTTATTAACCGGTTGTTACCCCAAGAGGGTCGGTATGCATCAGCATGTTCTTTTTCCAAGTTCGAAGAAGGGATTAAATCCTAAAGAATACACCATGGCTGATCACTTCAAGTCCCTCGGTTATGCCACCGCATGTTTTGGCAAATGGCACCTTGGTCACCATAAAGAAGTTCTGCCTACCTCGCATGGATTCGATACCTATTTCGGAATCCCGTATTCAAATGATATGAATCATCCGGATAACAAAGGAAAACCTAAAGGTGGACACGCAGGAATGGATATCCTCTGGGCAGACCCGGAATCCACTCTCACAAAATGGAAAACCCCTTTGTTCGAGAACGAAAAGATCATCGAACTACCTGTTGACCAGCGTACAATCACCCGTCGCTGTACCCAGAAATCAATTGATTTTATAAAGGCAAATCATAAAACACCTTTTTTTGTCTACATCCCACATTCTATGCCCCATATCCCGCTTTATGTCCCAGATGAAGTTCGAGATCCTGATCCCCAAAACGCCTATTTCAATACTATTGAACATATTGATACAGAGGTTGGCAGGTTATTAAATACCTTAGACGAACTCAACCTTACCGAGAAAACTTATGTTATTTATACAACCGATAATGGACCATGGTTATCTTTTCGTCACCATGGAGGCTCAGCCGGACCATTGCGCGACGGGAAAGGTACGACATTTGAAGGCGGACAACGCGTTCCCTGTGTTATGCGTGGACCAGGTATCACCGCTGGTACTGAATGTTCGAATTTGATGAGTACGATTGACCTACTTCCCACTTTTGCATCGATTACCGGAAAGTCGTTACCAGAAGGTATAAAAATAGATGGCGTCGATGCAAGCAGTCTGCTTACTGGAGACGGGAATCCACCGCGAAGTGAATTTATCTATTACACATCCAGGGGAGAAGTCGAAGGTATAAGGCAGGAGAACTGGAAACTTCTGATTAAGAAGAGAAAGGGAAAATCACCACAGGATAGCGAAGTTTTTCTTTTTGATCTCAAAAAAGACTTAGGCGAGAGAAATAATTTAGCTTCAAAGAAAGCAAATTTCGTTTCTAAAATGAAAAACCGAATGATTCAGGTGGATGCAGAAATTACTAAAAATGCCCGCGCTCCATGGTTTGCGGAATAAGTTATTACATCTTTCACTTTTTAATAATTTAGACCAATATAGCCACGGATTTTTTTACCGCATTCACAAACCGTTCGGCTTCTTCATGGGTGTTGTAAAAAGCAAAGGAAGCACGAGCCGTAGACTGTACACCTAAAACTTCCATTAATGGTTGGCAGCAGTGATGTCCAGTGCGAATGGCTATACCTTCACCGTCCAGGAATGTTGCCAAATCAAGTGGGTGAACCCCTTCGATTGAAAAGGATACCACAGCCGCTTTATCAGGTGTGGTACCATGAATGCTCAGTCCTGGAATGCCCTGAAGTTCATTCTGAGTAAATGAGAGAAGTGAGTTCTCATGGTTAGCAAGTTCATTAAAATCTAAATCGGAAAGGTAGTTTATAGCAGCAGCAAGACCAATTGCACCGGCTACATTTGGAGTGCCAGCTTCAAACCTCTGGGGCGATGGGGCATAGGTGGTTCCGTTAAAACTAACTTGATCAATCATATCGCCACCACCCTGGTAGGGAGGAAGAGTATCGAGTATATCTTTTTTGCCGTAGAGCACGCCAATACCCATTGGACCAAAAACCTTATGACCAGAGAAAGCAAAGAAGTCGCAATCCATTGACTTCAGGTCAACCCTGCCATGGGGTACACTTTGAGCACCATCGATGACTACCTTAACTCCATGAGCGTGAGCATCACTTATAATTTTTTCAACTGGATTTATAGTGCCGAGTGAGTTTGAAATATGACAAAGTGATAAAACTTTGGTGTTTTCTTCGGCAAGCAAATTACCTAAGTGGTCTATGTCTAAAGAACCATCCTTTTTTAATGACACAACTTTGATAACAAGTTTCTTTTCTTTTGCAACCATCTGCCATGGCACGATGTTTGCATGATGTTCCATCTCTGTTAGTAGAATCGCATCACCTGGATCTAGTTCGGTTTGTGCGAGAGAATGAGCGACCAAATTTAACGCTTCTGTTGCTCCTCTTACGAATATAATTTCCTCTGTTCGAACATTGAACCATTCAGCAATAGTTTTACGTGCTTCTTGGTACTCAATTTCAGCTTCCTCCGCTAATGCATAAACCCCACGATGAACATTAGAATTTTGATATCGGTAATAATTAGTCAATTTATCGATCACGCAATTTGGCTTTTGCGAGGAAGCTGCATTATCCAAATAAGCCAATGGCTTGCCACGATTGAGCTTAGCCAAAATTGGAAAGTCTTTTCTTATCTCATCGATATTATTTGTCATAGTAAATTGAAGCTTTTCAGTATAATTTCAGCAATCAATCCTTAGTGTAAAATTGCACAGTACAATAGTTAAGGGGATTAAACTTAATATTTTATTATAATCTACGAATTCGGCAACCGCAGAAGAGAGGAAATAAATCAAGTAGGTAAAAACTGCCAAGTTGCAAGGCATCGCTCATCTTTTGATATATGGAATGAAATTCTAGTTTCGAAAAATTCTCCATGAGGTTTCTTGAATCGAAAATTATGTTCCCAACGGTCAATCTTTGAATGTAATTTAAAAATACCTTCGATTTGATTGTCTGGGTGAATCCGTGATTTAAAAAAAACAGGATCAAGTAAATCATACTTATCGTAGCCTGAAATAGCAGTTACATTATCTGAAAAATATGATGGGAATAGGGTGCCATTTTTTAGATCCGCTTCAATTAATACTGTTTTTAGAGCGAAAAGAATATCTGAATTCTTTGCCAGTTGGCTACCTAATTTGAGAAATATTTGTTCCACAGAATCCTCTTCAATAGGTTTCATGTATGAATTTTCCACCCCATCTAAATATTTCTTAATCGCAAAGCGCATAATCTGAGAAACAGAACGGTTTTGCCGAAAAGATTGTTTGGTCAAAACAGTCTTTTCCTGCTCATTTAAAGATACTGAAACCTGTGATCTTTTTTTCTTTTGAGAATCCATTTCTGTAATGAAAAATTTCTGAGCCAACTTGGATTATGAAATTAGGTACCGTTCGAAAAACTCTTTAAAAAAGAATTTTAGAATCTGGAAGGGCAGTACGAAGTCTTTTCACTCCGTTCTCAGTAACTTCCGAGTTCCAAAAGTAGACTTCTTTTAAATTTTTCATCTTTGCTAATGAATCAATACATTGATCTGTCACCTTTGAACTCACGAGGTTTAAATAACTAAGGTATGGCAGTTTAACAATATTTTGTATTCCACGGTCAGTAACCTGAGTATTTTTAAGGTTTAACCAAGTCAGGTTGTTAAATTTTTTAACTTCGGAGAGTACATTATCAGTGATCGAGGTACGGGATAAGTCTAAATGTGAAATGTTATTTTTAATTCCCGTTAACGCCCCAATCGCATCATCTTTTATCAGGTTTGGTCCCGAAGAGAATTCAGCCCGAAGCATCGAGTGTTTGGTTGAAAGTAGGCTGACAAGTGCCCCTGATTTTTGGGCGGCTTGAATTTGTGGTTTAGAGGGAGAATTTAGGCGCTTGGAAAGAAGATCAATGATGGATTCTTTTTTATCGCCGGTTGCTGGTTGGAGAACAACATTCTCAACCTTTGGTTTTTCGAATGTATCAGTGGGGTTTTCTTTGGCTCCTTCTTCAATCCATTGCTTAAGCATCTTAATTTCATCCTCTGTCAATGGTTCTCCCTTAGGGGGCATTATTTCGGGATCATCTTCATCAAGGGTAACAACTGCGTAAAGAGTACTTTCTTCAGCATTTCCTTTTTCAACTATTATCCCATCTAAATTCCCCTTGATCACAGATTCGTAGGTATCTAAGCGCAAACCAGCTTTTGGATGAATTGTACGTCCGTTTTTAACATAAGGCTCGCTGTGACAATCCAGGCACTTCTCTTCAATAAGTGGGAAGATATGATCATGAAAACTTATTCCCTTGCTCATGTCTGCGGTTCCATCACCACCTGCACTGGGTTTAGCTCCTTCTTCAATCCATCTTTTTAATACATCGATCTGTTCCGGTGATAAGGGTCCACCTTTTGGAGGCATAAACATATCGTCATCCTCGTCTAAGGTGACTACCTCATAAAGATAACTGTCAGCTACATTCCCTGCTTCTACAACAATATCATCAAGATTACCTTTCATGACCCATTCATGTGTATCCAATCTCAGACCTGCTTTGGGGTGTATAGTGCGACCATTTTTATCGTAAGGTGCGTTGTGACAGCTGAAGCATCTATCTTCCATAATCGGAAGCACATGTTTAGTAAAATCAATGGGTTCTCCTGCTTCGGGAAGCACAGAGACACTTTCAACTGCAAGAGATGGGTCTTGCCCTAGACCAACTGGTTTATAAGCAAAGAATGAACCTGGGCGAAACTCTTGTTTAGCCTTGGGTTTTGGAGTAACACTGACATCTGTTTCCTCTTTAGCTTCGTTTTCCGTTGGAACGGGAGGGGAGCCTTCTGTTGTATTTTTTCCTGTTACTAGTAGTTTACGAGCGTCTCCCTTTGGAATTTTTTTTCCACTTGCTGCATCGATCAAGTACTTTTGATCGTTGGCAGACATTTGCTTGAATGGAATAGGGTAGAGGTTTTTATCTTTACCTTGAAACCAAAATATTTGCCCGTCGTAACTGACCACCTTCCCAGTAAATCCTTGACCGGATGAAGTGGTAAATGTACGAAAATCAGTGTTTCCCAGACAAGGGAAAGCAAAAAGAAACAAAAATATATAGAGTTTTATTTCTTGGAGCCAACCCATGTTACATTTGGAAGGTTATGCCAATACATCAAATAGCGGAGACCCTTCATGAGCAACAGTGAAAGGTCTTCCAGAAGGTGAGTATTGGACATCATTTAGAGGCAGGCCGAGTGAATGAGCAATCGTTGCATTGAGAGAAGCTGGATCAACAAATTTGCCCTCTTCAGGGTTACGACCAACCTTATCCATTTTGCCGTAAACTGTTCCACCTTTAATTCCGCCACCAGCAAGAAAAGCCGTAAATCCATAAGGCCAGTGATCCCGACCGTCGCGGGGGTTAATTTTAGGGGTACGACCAAATTCCGAGGTAAGAACAACCATGGTTTCCTTGAGTAACCCGCGCATTTCAAGGTCGAGCAAGAGCGCACTAAGTGCTTTATCGATATCCATACAATTTTCGGCTACTGCCTCGAAATTATTATCATGTGTATCCCATCCCCCACGGCTTACTTCGACATAACGAACTTGGTTTTCGACTAATCGGCGGGCAAGAAGGCAACCTTGTCCAAAATTTGATTTACCGTAAAGCTCATGCATTTGCTCTGGTTCCTGTGTAATATCAAACGCTTTTAAATCTTCACTGCGCATCAATTTGATAGCATCTTTGTACAAATCTGAATATGCTCGCACCTGCTTTTGATCGTACTGGTTGAGGTATGATGCGTTCATCTTTTGTGCTAATGCTAATCTGCCGCCAAATCTAGACTCATCAAGATAATCTGCTGCTTTACTGTTAGCCAAACCGGCCGATGGATTACCAATGGGTAAAGGACCATGTTTAGATTCGAGGAAGCCCGCACCGGCAGGGTTTGCACCGATTTGAACATTCATTGGAATTGTTGTGTTGATGCTTCCTGACAACTTTGAAACCCAACTACCAAAAGTGGGGTGTGCAATCGTACCGCGTTTGAGGTAACTAGTATGCATCAAATAACTAGCTTGTTCATGAGCACCTTGACTGGTCGACATTGTCTTAATGATTGCCGCATTGTGCATGTGCTTTGCAGTCTCAGGTAAATTTTCGGAAAGAAATACTCCATCTGCGGAAGTGGCAATAGACTTAGTTGGTCCCTGAATATCCGGAGCATCCGGGTTAGTGCCAAATGTATCTAAATGCGACATTGCACCAGTCATGTTGAGGTAAATGACATATCTTGCTTTAGCGGGCCTCGAGCCGGGTGTAAGTGCACTTACGCTGTTATGGATATAGGAACCAGCCATTGGCATTAACCCTACACCAAGGCAAGCTTTTGCGGCACTTGCAACAAATTCTCTGCGGTTTAACTCATCAAGTTTAAACATATCAGTTTTCATAATTCTATTCTCCTTTATAATAATTAATTGTTATTGAACAAACATGAATTCATGGCTGTTTAAGAGTGCCCATACTACATCTTTGTGAAAGTCTTCCGCATCCAATTTGTTAATCATGTCTTTAAAGTCACGTAGTTCTGTTGTGTTAGGCTTCCTTTGTAAGATAGCAAGAAATGCAAGATTTACTTTTTCTTCCATTGTGGAACCTTCAGCAATTTTCAGAAGGGCGTGTGATTTTTTATTACTAACCAAATATTTTTCAACATAGCCATTGATCATTGCAAGTACTTGATTAACCGCGGCTTCCTTGTGTGATACTTGGATTTGGTCCCTAGGTGAACCACCAAACTGCAAAATTATGTGCCCCCTGGGTGCTGGGTCACCAACTTCTGCTGCACGAAGAGACTTTGTATCTCTTGTGGGGGTGCCTTTTCTCTTCGTGCCTTCACTGGAACTATTAGAATTTGCATTCATTGCCATATTATCTGCCATCATTCCTGGTGCTGGTTGTGCAGCCGAAAATTTATTCTTACAACCATTACAACAGAATGCCACTGTCTCACCTTTTGCATTTTTGGCAGTAATTGAAGGATCAGCCCTGCGATCTGGCTTAATAGGACACATTTCGTTTAAGGTTTCAGGTTTCATGGAAACCATTTGGGTTTGTTTTACCGTTGGAGGAAGTGCAGCTAAAAATTTATTCTTACAACCATTACAACAGAATGCCACAGTTTCACCTTTTTCATTCTTGGCTGTAATCTCCGGTTTAGCATCCCTTGTAGTTTTAATTGGACATTTCTCATTAATAGGTGCGGATGGTTTGGCAGCCATATCCATGTTCATGTTTCGTGCGGCTTTTCTTGAATTGTACTTTTGCATTACCTCTTCGAAAATATCCTCAGCGCTCATTTGAGAGAATCGCACATACCGATCAAATCCATCTTCTGGTGTTCTTGAATTAATTCTTGTATCTAAATCCGGATAATTCAAGGTGACTAACGAGTCCCAAATTTGTTCGCCTGACATTCTTGTCAGGATGGGCCCCTGATAAAAGTATGGTGCAGCACCCCGTTTGGGGAAGTCAGGATTTGGTCCCGCTATTACCCATTTAACTTCGGGGGGCATTGTTTCATCCTTTGAATCTTTTGAAGTTATTTCTCTGGCTGGAGCGACTCTTTGGAATGATTTAGTGTTGTAAATAATTCGAAGGAATTCCTTCATATCAAAATCAAGTGCAACCATCAGTTTTTCGAGATGGAGCATGAGTCTAGGATCTGTGGGAAGGGTATCGTCGTACATGTTATCGACAGGCTCAATAAGACCGATCCCAAAAGCTGATTTCCACAATCTGTTTGCGATGACTGTAGCAAACCGAGGGTTATCAGGAGATGCCAACCAACTTGCATATGAAGCTCGCGAACCCTTTTCTTGTAGGTTTTCATCCAATTCAACAACTAACCCAAATATCGTTCTGGCCTCAATTTTTTCACCTGGCTTGGCATTATCGTACTGATAATCGTATGGAAGATTGATTTGTCCTTTTCCCAAATCATCCAAACCAGGCCGCATGATATCAAAAACATAATCAAAAGCGTTTCTAATTTGATTTCTATCCTCTTCGTTCTCCATCATGGCTGCACGAGCTAGTTTGTTAAGTTGATTCATTTCTTCACTCTTGCGATTAACACTTCCGACTCCGTGAGTAAATGCTGCCATTTCATAAAATTGTTTTTGAGTCCAACGGTCAAATGGATGGTCATGACATTGGGCACACTCCAAGCTAGTTCCAAGAAACACACGAACTGTATTTGCCATATTGTCTAGCCCCATTCCCTGATCTCGGTAAAAGTAGCCAACTGAACCATTCCCTCTTTCCCACATGGGGCCTGTCGACGCGAGCATTTCCTTAACCCATAAATCATAGGGTTTGTTGGCGGCAATTGAGTCTTTTAGGAACCTAACGAATGGATAACCATCAGAACCTTGATTACCAACCCTGGTCTTTGCACGCAGAATATCAGCCCAATATATATACCAGTTTTTATTGTAACCTTCGGAAGCAAGCAGTTTATCAATCAACTGACCTCTTGCTTTACGATCTCTTTTAACCAAGAACTCCTGAGCCTCTTCAATGGTGGGTATGCGTCCGATTATTTTAAGGTAAGCACGACGCAGAAAAGTTTCGTTGGTTATTTCTTTGCTTGGGCGCTGGTTATAGGACCTGAGTTTAGCCTCCACCAACTTATCAATGTACTGGGCATTGATCATGAGATCTTTCTCGGCCAAAGGGCGATTGAATTTTGGCAAAGCATCGTGGTTAGGTGGGAAATTGTTTTTTACGAAAGCCTGATCGTCTTCTGTGAAGATATCGAGGCTGATACGAAAGAGTTGCTTATCTTTTGACCTTCTCATCAGAAGATCCCCATCCTCGAAGTATTTCACTACTGTACCATTGATCTTCTGCCCGTTTTTTGAGTGGAAAACGCGGTTCAATCCGAAAACAGACTGAGCAACTGAAAAAACTAATATAAAAGGAATAAAGAATGCCAATTTCATGATATTATATAATTTGAAGACTTAGATAAGTTACTGCAAGGTAAAATTTAGTGATTTCATCCAAATTTTAGTTTGAATGTTCGTCATTCTATGAGGACTGAATCATAAAATAAATTGAATTCAATAATACTTAACATCGATTAAGGGCAGATTGATAATTGCAAAATATAAAGTTAACAGAAAATGGGAAAACAATTAGTTTAACCCTCATGTTGAACATCTGCATTGGTTTAAGTGAATTGGACAAAAAAATTCAATTGTGATGTAAAGGGAAATTAAAATTTAAAAATTCAATTAATATGCACTGAGTTGTGTTATTTGAATTTCTTTTCAACGCGTTTCAAATTATTTCTATTTGATTTTATGTTTCTAAAATGTCTAGTTGCTCTTTTTACACTGATAATATGCACAATACAGTGCAATATGACCAACCGGAATAGTCACGAGTAATCCAACTCCAAGGCACAGTGCACCAAGGATTTGAAGCAATCCAAGCAAGAAAAATAACAAGAGCATTTTAATCCAATTACCTTTGGCTGCATTCCTGGATTCTTTCATTGCATCGGTAAATGAAAAGTTAGGTTGGTGTGCAATTACACAAGGGGAAAAAGTCCACCACATCGAAAAAATCAAACCGGGTATGATTAGAAACACGAATCCCACTCCAATAATAAATCCAAGCACGATTGGACCGGCAATTTTTTCGACAGCTTTGGAAAAATCAAATAAATCGCCCAAATCCATCTTTTTTCCGGAATCCATAAATCTTTTTACACAAGCAAAGAGGTTAACACTTATTAGAGGAATCAGCAGAGCACCAATCATGGTTGAGCCTAAAACACCTGTAAGTGCCAGCCAACTTATAGAGCCAAGCATATTAGCCTTAAAAAAAGTGAATGCCTCACTGATTGCAGAACCAATTGCAAAAGTTCCGCTTTCAAATGTTTGTCCTAGTTTATGAGTTTGTTTTTCTGACCTTAATGAAATTTGGCTGACTTGTTTGCCGAGAATTTGAGTACCTATACCCAAGGAATGAAATGAAGGTGAAGATAGAGGCTCCCAATTTGCCATGCCATCCATCCAACCCAAAGTATCCAAAGTTACTTGTCCGTTCGTAAACATTTGATTGATTTGGACCGCTTCATAGGGGCCCGCCTGTTTTTGGTTTAAATTGACATATATACCCACGGAGTTGATCAAAAGTAGTTTTGGCAGGTTGGGCAATAAAAATTCTGCTCTTGGTATTGCCTGTTTTAATACTCCATGTATGTTAAACAATAATATTTAATGAATCTTTCTAAAAAGAGTATTTTATACATATGTATAGGAGCTTACGCATTGATCAGCTTTTTTATTTTTTCCTGTAGCAAGGGTGGCGATGATGATGAAGATCCTTCTACTAGCAGTGATCTAGGAAGTTACCGGTTGGACGAGTATGTTGGTTCATCCACCTGTGCAGAATGTCATGCCGAATCACATGCCAAGTGGGAAGAATCCCATCATTATCATGCCATGGAATTACCCAGTCCTGAAACAGTCAGGGCAGATTTTAATAATACTGAATTCGTAAATTACGGCGTTACCACAAAGTTTTTCATGAAGGGTGAAAAATACATGGTTGAAACCAATAACCAGCAAGGTGAAATGGAGGTTTTTGAAATCGCATATACCTTTGGCTGGGAACCTCTTCAGCAATTCTTGGTGAAATTCCCCGACGGTCGAATGCAGGTCTTGCCTACTTGCTGGGATGTGGAGAAAAAAGAATGGTACCATCTTTATCCCGACGAGAAAATTGCACATG
>JABGWZ010000193.1 GCA_018675995.1 Opitutia bacterium
AGCATCCGACTAATCCAATAATTAATCCAAACACAACGCTCTTGAGCAACCCCGAGTAAACTTCCCACATACTTTGTAATGCAACTTGAGTCTGTTCGAAATAGTGAATAACTGAAAAATCCATTACCATGGTACCCACAACTAAGCCGCCCAGTATACCAACAACATCAGCATAAATCGTTAATAGCGGGATCATAATAAGTAAAGATAAAGTCCTGGGAATAATCAAAAATTCCATCGGTGAAATACCAAATGTTCGCAACGAATCAATTTCTTCGTTTAACTTCATACTCCCAATCTCAGCAGCAAAAGCAGCACCCGTACGACCTGCCATAATGATTGCAACCATAAGGGCACCCATTTCCCTAACCATCGCTAGGCAAACTAAATCGGCGACATAAATTTTTGCATTAAACTTTTCTAATTGTACGCTCCCCACAAAAGCCATTGTTAATCCCGTTAAAAAACTTATGACCGTAACAATCGGCAACGCAGATGCCCCGCAAGCACGGCAAGAATTTGCGAAATCTTGAAAGCGTGTCTTGGAACGTCCAGTCAACAACCTTAATACTGATAAGATCCAATCCCCAAAGAAAGAAAAAATAGATAGTGCGGCACTCCTAAAATAATTTATAGTTTCATCAATAAGCTCGAGCGACAGGGAGAATTCATTTTGCTTCTTTTCAGATAAGGTGGCTTTACTTAATTCCAGCAACTTAGATAAACCCGAAGGTAATTCAATAAAGTCGATTGATTTATTCAAAGCACCAAGGTCATTCCTGCATTTGTGCAAAAATGATACTAAGGTTGAGTCCCATTTGATATTGGAATCAAGTTTGAACTTAATTATTTGGATTGTAGGGTAATTTTCCAAAATCGAAGCCCACTCTCTACGGACCTCAAAACCTGAATTATTTTCGACAGACCAATCTCCCTTCAGTGTACAGCGAGCGTATTCATCTTCCCAGACAAACTCAAAATAAGAGTTTATGGATTCTCCTTGCTTGGGAAGATTGCTTGTATTTCCTACATAATTCATTCTTTAATTTAGATATCCTATATTTTACATCAGAATAAACTATGACAATTCGAGCAATCTTATTTGATCTTGACGGAACATTGATCGATCAATTTCAACCCATTTACAAATCCTTTAGTCAGGTAATTTCACAAATGGGGTTCCCTGTTCCCAGCTTTGATACTGTGAAAAAATCTGTTGGCGGTGCATCAGAGAAAACGATGTCAAAATTGATTGGGGAAGAGCATGCCAAAGAGGCTGTGCAATTACTTCGCCCAATTTTTGAAAAAGAAATGTTTAATGGAGTTTTCGAATTACCTGGTGCAAGTGAACTATTGTCATTCTGCCAGCAAAAGAAAATTAAAACCGCAGTACTCACCAACAAGCATGGACCTCACGCAAGAGCAGTCTGCGAATATTTAAATTTCATACCACCTCTTGAATTTGTAATCGGTGCTGACGATACTGAATGGAAAAAACCAGATATAGAACTCAGCCGAATAACTCTCAATAAAATTGGGTTTGGACCAGAGGAGACAATTTATATTGGAGATTCTCCGTATGACGCTCAAACCGCAAAAAATATCGGAATGCGGTGTTGTTTAGTTTCTACTGGTACCCACACGACTGATGAACTTGAAAATACTTCGGCCCATTCGATTGATCCCGACCTGCTCACGCTCATGAATAATAGAATTCACCGCTTAATAACTTCAAAGTGAATCTAATAATAGGATAATGTGAAACCGAATGCGCTAACCAATTCCATTAGATGGTTGACTGAATAGTATTTGAATCATAAATTTCATATACCCTATTATGACCAAAAACAATCATCCCCCTAAGGTTGTTCGTTCCCGTATTGAAACCGAGCAACTTGATGTCAAAAGACTAAAAAGTGAATTTTTTAATTCTCATTCAAACAGGAGAACGGAAGTCGTATTTATCGAATCTAATACAAATATTAGAGAAAAATGCGAAAAAGCTTTATCTATTGAAAACCTAGTTTTTAAAAGTTTCATTTGTTTTGAAGCTGCCTTAAACTTAGGTGTCGATCGTTCCGCGTGCCTTTTCATTCTTCCGGAAAGTTTTCCAAATGCTAGTAGATCGTCATTTTCAAAACTTTTGTGCCAACGATCTAAAAATCAAATTCGCGTAATTATATACGACGAATCCCCCATTGAAATTTTAGTCGACTCGATTAAGGATTCTTTAAAAGAGATTTATCAATTAGAGAGTAAAAATTTCGCAATAAACCGTATTTTAAAACTCAACTCACATTCAGCCAAAAAACCTTTTAAAAAGGGCGGGCAGACAATTTCTGAAATTGAGTTAGTAGAATTTTTGGACAAAGAATTGATTGAAAGGCCTAATCAATCAACCGACCAAATACTTGCTAAAGCAATTCAGGTAATTAAAAATATAAAGTAATTAAATTTCCTTAAGATAGAGACGGTTAGCTATGAAAAAAATCTTGGTCTGCTCAATAAGTATCTAATTCACCTTAACTTACTTCATGAAGCTGGGTTTTGGTCCCCTTAAGTTTAGAACGAAATTTTTTCTTTCAAGCTTTTTTGCTACCGTAATTCTACCCTCATTTGTTGTTTGGGCACTGTACAACGAAGATATCAAAAGTACTAAAGAACTGATTTACTCAAATCTCGGAAGTCAAATTAACAATCTTTCGCAATCTATTTATCCGGCACTTGCTTTTGATGATAATCAGACTGCATTCGATCAAATCAAGGGTTTTTCCAGTGATCCGATGTTAGTTGGAGTTGATGTTTGGAAAAAAAACTCCACTGATACAAATGCATTTACACTTTTCGTTAATTATCCAATCCAAAATGCTTCGCAACCTAGGATTAGTAAACCCGTTCCAAATGATTTTATCGGGGAACAGAAAATTTCTATGTACAGATTAATTCGGTCAGAAAAAGAAGAATTGGGAATTGTTTTAGTTACACGCACACTTGAAGATTTAAAAAACAAACAAGCTGGATACCTCCAAGTTGGTGTACTTTCAATCTTAGCAATCTTTGCCATCATAATACTTATCACACTATGGTATCAAGCATCACTCACTAGACCAATGAAGGAACTGACAAAAGTTGCATCATTTATCTCCAAAGATAAGGATTATACAGCAAGAGCAGAAAAAACGAGCCAAGACGAATTCGGTAGGTTAACAGATATTTTTAATGAGATGTTGGATTCCATTCAGGAATCAAATTCACTGCTTCGTTCTGCAAATGAAGAAATGGAACAAAGGGTTGAAAGAAGAACAAAGGAATTAACTTTATCCAACCAAAGAATTATCGAGGAAATGAAAGCTAAGGAACTTGCGAACGAGGCACTTACCAAAACACGGATGCAATTATCCCAAAATGAAAAACTTGCAAATGTTGGACAGGTATCTTCGAGCATTGCACACGAATTAAGAAACCCGATGGCGGCGATCAGAAATTCGACTTATTTTTTACGTTTAAAGCTTAAAGAGAAAAAACTGACTGAGCATTTGGAGATTATTGATAGAGAAATTTCTCGATCAGACCAAGTTATACAACGTCTATTGGAAATAACAAAAGGTGAAGATTTAAAAAAAGAAAAAACCGATATGCAAATCGTTGCAGTGGAAGCAATGAGTTACGCTAATGTCAATAAAAGTTCCAAGCTATCAGTAAAATTTAAACCCGAGCCCTTTCGAATAAAAGTTGATAAACTACTAATGAGACAAGTTTTTCATAACTTATTTTTAAATGCTATTGAAGCAATGCCTAATGGAGGATCAATTAGTTTAGTAATAAAACAAATGGAAGATAACTTGGCAGAAATAGTTATTACTGACGAGGGAATCGGGATTGAAAAACATCTTGTCGATAAAATATTTGATCCTCTAGTCACTGATAAAAAGGACGGAATTGGATTAGGTTTATCTTTGTGCCGAGATTTAATTTCCAGGCATGGGGGAACAATTAGGGCCTCAAGTGAAAAAGACAAAGGTACAAAGATTACTATACAAATACCAATTAGTTGATAAAATAAAAAATGAATAATAAAACAAAAATTCTCATTGTTGACGACCACCCTGCGATTCGCAAAACTATGGTTGATGTCCTGACTGAAGAGGGATTTGCAACTGATGTCGCCAAAGATGGTTCAGATGCACTTTCAAAACTCTTGTCACAATTATACGACTTCGTACTCATAGATGTACAAATGCCCAAAATAAACGGAGTCGAGGTTTTACGGGAATTGAAACAAAAGAAAGACTCTTTGCCAAAATTTATATTTTTTAGTGCGTACTCACTTCCCGAACTGAAAGAGGAAGCAGTCCAATTGGGATGCCTCGCTTTTTTAGAGAAACCAATCGAACTCAAAGAAATTATTTCCTTAATCAAAGATAATAAAAGCACTGCCCTTTTAATTTACCTTAATGATATCAACCAGGGAAAATTACTAACTAAGATACTCAAGGAGGACTCTTTTCATGTGATACTTGCCGAAAACATTGATCAGACCTTAATCCAATTGAGGCAAATCAACTTTAGGGTTTTGATATTCGATTCAGATTTACCTGGAGCAGAACAGGAATCAATAAATGCCACAATTAAATCTCTTAGATCAAATACCCTTAGAGTAGAGACTAACGAAGACGAAAAAATGGATGTAGTTCTAGGAAAAGTATACGAGAAAATTAAACAATATAAACTCAATCACTCACAATAAAAACCGAACCGCATACTAAAGTAATTTGATAAATGTCTTTCAACTTAAACTGATAAATAAATGAGTACCAATTGGAATAATTGAAAATAATTCAATTATTTCACTATTTAACATCTGCAGGCATCCTGAACTTGACGGTGTTCCAATTTTTTCCTCGTGATTAGTCCCGTGTATATAAATGAATCTTTTGTAGCTGTCCACCTCCCCACCACGATTTACACGGAGCTCCAAGCCATCCAGTCTTAAAATTCGGCTTGTTATCAAATTCCGGGATCTCTGTTCAAGTGAACACTCTTCAACTGTTAAACCAATTGATATCCTGCCTTCAAAAACAGTTCCAACTTTCTTACCTTCACCAATTTTCTCACATACCTGATGTAAACCCCAAGGAGTTCCAAGCGAACCCTCTTTGCAAGATGGAGAAAGCTTAGAACTTGACATTACATAGCTTTTTAATCTTTTGCCATTGTGTAAGTGCAAAATTTCTTGACTTGCCACGCAAGCAAGCAGCAAATGTTCACTTGCATTTAATCCGAGCGAATCAATTTTTTCTCGGTAAACAAAAAATATATTATTAAAATCCATTGAAAAAATATCGTATAGGAATCGTAGGGGCAACCGGTGCGGTTGGCCAAGAAATAATTCACTTACTCGAAAAGAGAGAATTTCCGGTAGCAGAAGCCCGTCTCCTTGCTTCTGAGAGATCGGCCGGAAGAGAGATGCAGGCTTGCGGCAACCTCGAAATTGTAAAAGAAACAAACGAGAATTCTTTTGAAAACCTTGACATAGCCATCTTTAGTGCTGGTTCTCAAAACACTGAAAACTTTGCAAATGCAGCCCGAAAATCTAGCTGCGTAGTTATCGATAACAGTTCCGCATTTAGAATGGATAAAGATGTACCACTTATAATTCCAGAGATTAATGGTGAATTGCTGGAACACCATAATGGAATCATTGCCAACCCTAATTGTTCAACCGCAGTGGCGTTAATGGCGTTATTTCCCCTGCACAAGCGATTTGGGTTGAAAAGATTTTTTGCATCTACTTATCAGGCTGTTTCCGGTGCTGGTGCGGAAGGAGTTTTGGAGTTGGAAACGCAGGTTAAAAATAAGTTTTCCGATGAACAAATCGAACAAAGTCAAAATGTATTTCAGCATGAAATTGCATTTAACCTCATTCCACATATCGATAGCTTCCGAGAAGACGGTTACACAAAAGAGGAATTAAAAATGAGAAATGAAACCAGGAAAATCCTAGACAACTCATCTATTGGTGTGTCCTGTACCTGTGTCCGCGTTCCGGTTTACAGGGCTCACTCTATCTCAATAAATGCTGAATTCGATGCCCCGGTCAATGTACCCGACGCCCGAACTTCCATTGAAAACTTTGATGGAGTTGAACTGTGGGATATGCCCAATTCGCTCCGGTACCCAATGCCCATAAATTATACAGAAAAAGAGGTTTGCGGAGTTGGTAGACTAAGGCTCGACCATGCATTTAATAATGGCTTAGCTTTATGGGCAGTCGGAGATCAACTGTGGAAAGGTGCTGCTTTAAATGCCGTGCAAATCGCAGAAGAGCTTGTAGCGAGAAAGTGCCTTAAGAATATTTAGGCATTAAATCTGCTCACTTTCTTTTATGGATCCAATAACTGCAACAGGTGTCATTTCGATTGGCAAAGAATTATTAAATAAAGTCTCCTCAACTCTAGAGTCTAATTCTAAAGTCAATCCTATGCCCTTTAGCAATGAATTAGAAAAGTCTCAATCTTCCCGTGTCTCTGTTGTAGAACCTAGCACAAGGGCACAGATACTTGAAAGAGACTTAAAATCTGACTTGATCGATGATCCTGATACAGCAGCTTTTTTCAAACGCAATGAAAACAACCAGCTTTTTATTGAGAAGAGAGCCGATGGATCTGTGCAGTTTATATCTTCAAACGGAGAAAGCCTTGTTTTTAATTCTGATTCAAAACACTGCAGTAAAGCTTTAGAGTTAGTCAACCTTTGCTTGGAAAACAAAATTAACTTATCATCTTTGCGTCCTAACGCAGTGACTTTTAATTCCTAACTGCCAAATGACAGCTGACGGTTCACAGAATAATCGTCTTAACTCAGACTCTCCAGCTAAACCACTGTCTGACTTCCTTCTGATTGAGAGAATCAATCAGTGCCCTCAATTGGCTTCCCTAAAAAGTATTAATGATACGCTTAGTGAATTATTGGATTCAGACCAGAGCTTTGTTGGTCAAATCGCTGAAGTTATCCGCCTGGATCCGTCCCTAACGACACGCGTTTTAGACCTTGTAAATTCAATATTTTTTGGCAGCTCGGATAAGCAAAAAATCTCTGGTGTGGAAGAAGCTTCCATCTTTCTCGGACTTAATCGGATCAAAGAACTACTCGTCGCCACTCCCGTTATTGAAGAAATCATGGATTTGGGTAAAAACACATCCTCATTTCCCTGGATAAATTTTTGGAAGCACAGTATTGGAACGGCAATTTTTACCCGTGAAATCCTTTCACTAGCAAAAATTGAGTACGATGATGAAACCGATTATGTCGCTGGACTACTTCATAACTTGGGAAAATTAATATTAGCTATCACTTTTCCAGATTTATTCCAGAATACATGCAGAAATTCGTTCGACAACAGTAAGCATGCAACCGAAATTGAAAAGGAGGTTATTGGCTGGGATCATGCAAAAATTGGTGCTTATTACCTTTGGAATCATCATATATCTGACGAAGTGGTCGAAGCTGTACATTGCCATAACACTCCAGAAGATGCCAAAGACAGCAGCAATTTAGCCTCAGCTATTCAAATTGCAGATTCATTGACTCATCAAATTGGCATACACGGGTTGGAAAAAATTGAAACTCCCGATAAAAGTTACCTAAGTACGCCTGGATGGTCTATTCTTTTTGGTGAAGAGCTAAAGGATGATAAGTTAAACGACTTAAATCAGAAAATAGAGTATTCCCTGGAACGAGTATCGAAAGTATTACACGGAATACTCTAAGCCCTTTACAGACGTATCCACTGATCGTCTCTGGCCGCTTTAGCAACCTTCATTGCACCCATGGCAACAAAGGGCTTAGCATCCTTTGAAGAAATAATCACTTCCGGGTCTTCGTACCCATCATCTGCCAACATCCGTTGCAACTCTTGATCGATATTCCTGATTCTACTCCCTCCGCCAGTCAGAATGATATTTTGAAGAAGAGAAAAAACGGATTGAGGTGAAGCCATAGCAATTACTTTTTTGATAGATTCAAAAACTTCGGCTAATAGCACATTGCATGAGTTACCAACCTGTTTTCCAATTTCAATCTTTCGGGGTTTCCCTCCAACAGGCACTTTTACTCGGGCACCCGATTCACTTTCGCCAACATAAGAATATGTTTCCTTAAATTTTCGAATCATGGATATCGGAATTTCAATCTCAGGAAATTCCTCCGCGATTTCACGAGAGAGTAATGCATCCACTTCGTTTCCGGCAAACGGAATACTTAATAAATCCTCAGGTTTAGGTAAATATCCCTGTACAATACAAAAATCTGTGGTACCTGCACCAATGTCTACAAACAATGAATTGCTCACCGGGTCTCGATAGTCGGGATCAGTAAGGCGTTCTTCATCTCGCATTCCTAAAGCGGCTAGAAACGGTTCTGGCACACAAAGAATTCCATCAAATGCTCCTTTTGCCGCCTTCTTTAAGTTTTCTTTTGCTTCTGCATCCGCAACAGCAGGAATACCAATTACGCCCAGAACCTCTCTTTTAAATTCAGGGTCAATCTTTTGCCGCAAATACGACAAGTAAGACTTAGCAGCGGCCAAGTCAGATATCACACCATCACTTAAAGGTGATACCAAGCGTAAATGTAATTCGTTTGCAATAGCTTCTTCTCCATGAAGCATTTTTGCATTTCCAGGAAGAATTCCGGAAAGAATTCCATCTTCCGGGTAACCAACAATCGTGGGAAACAGGGTTCCTATATTTTCTTCCGTTCCCGGTTTACTCAATTTGGTAACCATGCATGTCTGCATGGTTCCAAGATCCAAACCCAAATGTAACTTTCTTTTTTTCTCCGCTGTGGCGGTATTGTTTTCTTTGGTTTTAGGCGCTGGATCTAAGGGTTTAGTATCTTTATCGGAGTCTTGCATTGTAAAAATGTAGGATAATGTAAATAACTATAAGGAAACAATAATTCTTTTTGGCAATAAAAACTATTTATTGTGAATAAAATTTCCTATTATTCGGAGGCGAGTAATTCATCAATCATACCTTCAATATCATCAAAAACTAGCCCTGTACTTCTTGGTGGATCTAATTCTTGTAAAGCTTTGCTTTTTTCATTCTCACCACCCTCAGTAATTACAGGCATATCGCTCATCCCTACTGGCTCAACTTTAGATTCAGGAGAAACCTCGTCCGAATTGTGCTTTGAAAGAGGAAAATCAGATTGAGACAGCATATCAATTGCGGACTCTAGGCGGTCCGTTAATAATCTTAATTTTTCAGAAACCAAGTCAACTGATTCTTCCACTCGACTCGCAACCCGTGCTTCAAACCGGCCAGCAAAAAGATCAAATGCAACAGCAAGCTCGTCAGCTCTCGTAGATTCATCATCAAAAAACTCTTTCAGTTTAGCTTTTTTTTCCGCTGGCTCGATAGATGAGGTTTTTGCCCAAGCAACCACCAAGGTAGGTATTTCATTCTTAAGAACATCTACTGCACCTTCTTCATCACCAACTAGCCTTTTAACGCAAGCTTTGCGAAAGCCACCTTTCAAGGCTTCTAATGGACTTCCATTTGTACTCATTACTTTAGTAATCCGCTATCGAATGTATCCACTGTTCACAACCTTAATCTTTATAAACCTGTTCATCTTCCCAAGAATTCGCGTTTTTTAATAAATCTTTTATCGTCTTCCATTTAAAGCTCATCCTATTTTCTAAAAAAAACTTAAAATCTGACGGTATTTCAGCTTCGAATTTTCCTTCACCGTCCAAATAACCAAACCTCCTAGCATGAAGTGCCTGTCGATCCATACCAAGTGTTTCTAACCACAAAGGATTCCAGCCTGATTCACAAAAATTTAAATAATAAGATTCATTATGACCGTACAACTTCTCCCCAACCAAAGGGTAACCAATCGATTGCGCGTGCAATCGAATCTGATGTTTCCGCCCGGTTTTAGTGATTACCGAGACAAAAGTGTATCCACCAGCAGAATAAAGCGGATAAAAATGAGTCTGGGCTTTTTTAGAGGTTCGACTGTTTGCAGTAACCCGTTGCTTTACAAAGACCTTACTATTCGGATCATTCCCAACATGACCTTCCACTTTGACCTCTTCTATTAATTCCCCCTCCAGAATAGCCAAATAAGTTCGCTTAACCTGCTTTGCCTCTAATGCTTTTTGCCATTTTCGTCCTGCAACTTGATTTTTGGCTATCAATACAACACCGCTAGTCTCCCGATCCAATCTGCCTACCAAATAAAGAGTTTCCAAATCTAATAATTCTCTTACTGCCCCCACTAGACTCGACCAGGGACCCCGTTTCGAAGGGTGACATACAAACCAGCCAGGTTTATTAATAACCAAAATATCCTCATCCTCAAAAATAATCGAAGATCGAAGGAGTTCCTCACTAATTAAAGGGGCTTCATTACTTTGAGTGGAAAACTTCATCTAAGTCATATTGGGTTTAAAAATTTAAAAAAAATAGGATTTTGTAAAAAAAGAAAACTTTTATTGGAAATAACAATTCGGTTGTGCAAAGTTAAACTTGTCCACTATGGGCAATCATAAATCAATAACCAAAAAATATTAAACGCATATGAAGAACAATCTGATTCTCTCCGGTCTCCACTTCGAACTTAAAGACGGTCATAAAAGCCTTGTTTCGGAAAAAATGGAAAAGATCTTTAAGCACGAGGAGAAAATCATAAGGGCACGTATCGAACTTGAGCATGATTCAAAATCTTCCTCACACAAAAACGAATACATCGCCAAAGGCCACTTGGAACTCAAGGGCACGACCATTACCATTTCAACCGCAAGTGATAATATCAATAAATCCGTCGACGACCTCATTGAGAAACTAGACCGAGGGTTACGCCGAAGATCGAGATTAAAGAGAGTTAAACGCAAGCAGGGATCTCTCAATGATCTTCCGCAAGCTGCCTAACTTACAAAAAATTACCCCAAAACGTCCGGCAAGTTATTGTCGGGCGTTTTTTTTTGATTAATAATCTCAAATGTAAACAAGGACTGTTTATGAAATGGGTTTTAAAAGATTTTCTACTTTATCTAAAATCGGAACAAGCGAAGCCAATTTTCCAATCCCATCGTACCCACAGGCCAATTCACCAACGACTGGTTCGATAACTTCGACTCCCCTGCCCCTCAGGGTTTTCAAGTTCATCTGTACAGCATCATGCTCGTACATTTTCCCGTTCATCGCAGG
>JABGWZ010000197.1 GCA_018675995.1 Opitutia bacterium
CCATTTATAAAACTTGCTGACCGAAAAGTTTGAGGAGAATTTGAAATGGATAAACCTGCTACAGTTGGCATCGTACCCTGTGCATTTTCCTGACTACCATGGATAACAATTTTATAAATGGTACTTTGAGCTATTGTTATAGTTGCTGGTTGGAAACTAGATTCAACCTTCAGTTTTTGTGTCTGACCGATAAGAAGATTCGTTAATAACGATATGTTACAAAATACCAAAAGCAAAACTCTAACGAAACGCATTTGATTCAAAACTTTCTTAAAGGGTTCCACTTTGTTTAATAATCCCTGCCGGATGAAGTTGGTTCTACAACTTGGATTTCTTGATCCAGAGGCTTACTTTTAGACTCCATTTCTTGGAGAAGCCTTTCATAGAGGGCATTAACATCTTCAGGGAGTGAATTTGTGGAATTAGAGTCCTGGTTTTCCTGGACTTTGGGCGGGGGTTGGTTTTGAGGAGCAGATGAATTTTGTTCCTGTTCAGAATTATCCTGAATCCCGAAGTTAAGGTCAACCGATGGGGATTCAAAATCTGTCCAGGCTAAATATGCCTTTTCGGCTTCAAATGGAAAGGTTACATTGGCATCGGGGTTTTTAGGTTGGACGCACAGGGAATACTGACCGGGTGGGACTGGTTGTATAAATGTCCCGTCTTCAGAAGGTTCGAAAGCCGTTTCATTTTCATCTAGTTGGAAATTGCCATTTTGATCGATGAATAATTGAGCAGATGAAAACCCCCTGTCGTTTGAATCTTGTTCGCCGTTCCCATTTTCATCTCTCCACACAACACCCTGAAGAGTTGGAGCAGAACGGTAGGGTATACCAATTACTTTTTCCCCCGGTTGCTCGAGGTTTAGGTAATAGTTTTTAATATTTTCTGAGCTTTCGGGTGGAGGTGGAGGAGGAAGCATCGGAATAAGAAAATCGTTTTTCGATTGATTTGCTTCGATTAACTGAGTTCCAATTCGAAGGGAAATAGGGTATTGATCCGAAATCCATTCGAACGAGAAAAATCCATTTTCATCAGTTTGAACAGCAGGCTCATTAGATTTATTATGTTCTCCGTTTTGGTCTTTATCCCAAAAAACATAACCCTTAAGATTTGGTTCTTTTTTTTGAGGTTTTCCGTCACCATTTAAATCTCTCCAAACTTTACCAGAAATTTTACTGATCAGTGCATTAATTCTTTCCTGTATTTGCTGATTAAGTGAAAGTAAATTTTGTTTTGCCTTATCGTTTTCCGATAGACCAATTGACTTTTCATAATATCCTCTAGCTTGTTCCCATGCAATTCTAGCTTGTTTTACATTTCTTTTATCGAGAAATTGATTGGCCCGTTGATAAGAAATATTCCCCAAAGCATTGAGGGCTTTAGCTTGAAGATGTGGGTCGTCCAGGTTTTCACCTAATGCATCCTCAAGAGATTTTTCTGATTTGTCTAATTGGCCAGCATCCAAGAAAGCCAATCCTGCATTTAGATAAAGACGGGGGTCGATTTTATCTGTGGTATCTTCGTAAGCTTTAATTTCAGCCATAAAAAAATCTGCTGCCCGATTCGGTTCACCTGAGGCCAAAGCTTCTTCAGCTCTCTTCACATTATCCTGCTTGAAGCAACCAGGTAGCAGCAATGTGAATATCGAGACTATTAAGCATATTTGCGAAATGTTCCTTTTTCTTATTTTCATTGTAAGCATTTCGATACAGAGAAACACAAAGCCAAAAACAACGAACAAATGGTACCTGTCGATAGGCAATTCTGTTGATAATTGTTCCCGCCTCTTTTGTTGGCCAATGGATTGGAGGTTTTCGAATACCTTAGCCAGTCCCTCCCCAGTTGGACCTAAGGAATAATAGTTTCCGCCTGTAGCTCGAGCAATTGATTTTAAAGAATCTTGATCTAGTTTAGTTACAATAGTCTGTCCTTCTGGATCACGATGGAAGTTCTTGGCGACTTGGTCAATCGGATCAGTTGGTATTCGTCCCCCTGCCTTGCTACCTATTCCAATTACAAAAATCTTAACACCTAATTTTGCAGCTTCCTTCGCCTTTTGTAATCCCTGTCCTTCTAGGTCTTCTCCATCAGAAAGAAGAATTAGAAAACGATCAGTATCATCGGACGAAAAAGAATAAATTGCTTCTTTAATAGGACTGGCAAGGTCGGTTCCTGTTGTTTTGTTAAATCCGATTTCTAAATCTTTTAGAGTTTTCGTAAAGGCATGATGGTCAAGAGTGAGGGGGCATCGAAGAAAAGCCGAAACGTGAAAAGTAATTAGCCCAAGGCGGTCGCCAGAAACCCG
>JABGWZ010000247.1 GCA_018675995.1 Opitutia bacterium
AGTAAAATATCGGGTGCACTTGGAGAAATAGTAAAAGTGTAATTCTCATCCGCACGAGTCCCCCCCGCGTACAATGCACTAATCGTCGATATAAACTGACCTGAAACCGAAGGTGAGCCCGATAAATTTCCGTCGATGGAACTTAAAATGATCCCACTCGGCAAACCCACGGCAGTAAAAACGAGTGGCGTTCCAGTTACTGAGATCGAGTGCGTAAAAGCCTGATCTGCAGATAAATTAAAGGAGGAAACCGAGGTAAAACTAGGCGAACCTGTGACCGTAGAAACTGAGGGTAGTACCGAAGTTGGCTTTTGATTAAGATAGGATGCTTGAATCCAATCAACCGAACGAGAAGTATTAGCCAATCGCATTTCATCAAAAGAAGAGGGCACTAACCCCTGTCCAAAGTACCAATCTTGTCCAGAGATTGATTTTGCCAATTCTCCGGCAGTAAAAGAAGTAGAACCAGTCAGATTTCCATCCTCAAAAATCTTCAGGTTTCCTATCTCGTGATTCACACTTACCACCACATATTTCCATCTCGAATTCCCATCATAGAAAGTATTGGAAGAAATCGCCGATTCTTCACCCTGAGCTAAATCGTGATAAACCACCGCATTGTCACCGACTAGGTTAATTCTTTCTCTCAGTCCATGCTTTGCGATGATATAAGGACTGACAATATCAGAAAAATTACTATCAAAAGTAACCGAAAACATACCAGCTTGATCGGGGTCGCTCGGGTCAATAATTTGCCAGTCTACCGAAGGAGTTTTAATCCATGGTCTTATTCTCGAACCACCGCCTCCTTCGCCATGGGCAATCGCAATTTTATAATTGCTCCCAGAGACTAAAGAAATAGGGGAGGATGTAAAATTACCATTTCCCCCAAGTTTTTCAGAACCAAAAGCTCCATTCTGTTCAAATGCACCATCTCGATCGAGATCTAACCAGATGGTCGCATAATCATCCTTCCAATCACATCTGAATTGATATTCCCCATTTTCTTGCGGTGTAAAGATCGCTTGAAACAGAGTCATGTATTGATCGTTACGATTGATCCCTAGTCCACTGTTTTTAAAATCATTATCTCCATCAAGATAAAGTCCCTGCCTTGGACCGGCTTGCATAATTCGACTCCCGCTTGCCTTAAGTGTATCAAAAATATTAATATCATCGAAGTAAGTATTATTAGGATTAGTTAAGTAACCAGAACCATAAACCGAATTCTCTGCTTTTGATGGAGGTGCTTCATCAAGTTTAATCCAAGTGGAAAAGGTGAAACTCTTTTCATGTAGATCATCCATTGAAAATGCAGAAGGAACCCTTATAAATTTCTCAACCCCGCCAGCCAAAGATCGTCCAGTTCCAACAATTCCATTATCCCCAAAGCCAAATTCATCATAGGCATGATTTCGATATAAACTCGAGTCTGTGAGCACTTCTATTCCTTCGAATGAACGGAAATGCCAAACGCCTCGGAAGCCGTTACTCCAAGTGGAACCATTTCCACTATAGAGTGGGGGTGATGCTGCCATTGTTGGGTTCCCCCAGTAGGCGGAAATAAGGGTAGAACTATTAAAATCTTTTGCTTTTACCCATACCGAAAGACTTCCGTTCAAATCATTTATTTCGTCGATTTCGTATTCAAGTTCACGGGCGAGCTGGTCATAAAACCTCAGATCATTACAATCCTTCGAAGCAAAGCTTTTCAAACTAAAGTTAGTGACTGATCGATCCAATCGGATCAAGAGAGGGAAGTCCTCTAAGGTCGACCCAGTGTAGGCGGAGCAGTTAAAATCAACCTTATGAGAAAAACCCGTTTGTTCCACCACCGATAAAGTAAGGACACCCTGGTCTTGTCCCGATGAATTAGAAGCAGTAATCGTGATGCTGTATGTCCCTCCCTGCAATGGAACTCCAGAAAGCTCTCCGGTAGTGGAATTCAATGAAATCCCCGCGGGTAATCCTACGGCGGAGAAACTCGTTGCACTTGGAAAAACTCGGACAAAATATGAAAGATTGCTATCATTGGCATATCCTTCGGCAACTTGACCATCAATCAGTAGAGGTGGACCGATAACCGGTTGCCTGCCGGAAAAATTCCCTCCGGGGTGCTGGCTTTCATAAGAGGCGAGAATAGAATCAGCCGACTCCAGGCTAAAACTCATTCTTACTTCATCCAGCCAACCGTCCCAATACCAACCACCATTACGAAGCGACCCTAAGCGAAAACTTTCCACATTCCCATCAAAAGGTCTATTCTTATTAAAACCCTCATGCCAAATTTGACCATTTCTATACGCGTACATCGCACCGGAATCAATGTCCTTTTGAAAGGTCCAATAATCCCATTGTCCTTTATATCCACTAAACTCTTTATTGATATTATCGTAAGAATTTTTGCCCCCAGCTTCCCAATGTAAAAGTGAATTGTAGGGAAAGTGAATATTTAGAGATCGACCCTCCGCGGAGCCAGATTCAAGCAATGAGGTATTTTTGGCAGAACTTAAAGTAGAACCGCCATAACTCCAAAATGAGATCGTGAATTGACGGGTATCCGCTTGAGGGTGAATTGATAGAGGCAAATCAACATAATCATTAATTCCGTCAAATGATAGAGCGGTTCCAACTACTCCAGGAACTCGCAATGATTCAAAGTTATAAGGGGTGGCATGGGCACTCACCCGAGACTCTTTTATGGTGTTTAATCCGATACCATCCATATGCCAAACCGCATTATATTTCGACCAAACGCTACCATTCTTACAATAGCTTGGTTCTTGGATCGCATTAGGATTTCCCCAAATTGCTTGAATAGTGGTATTCTCATCAAAAGAAGATAACAAAACCCAAAATCCAGAAGTTCCTTCTTTATTCCACATTACTGGTTCATAAAAAAGTTCCTTTGAGCCATTGGTTCCCAAAAATCTTAAGTCATAACCATAAGGAGAAGCAAATTGATCATAGCTAAATCCGGACAAAGATGAATTAAACTCAAGGTAGACAGGGAAGTCAGTAAGAGTTGAAGGTTGTGTATATCCAGGGAAGTTAATCGTGGTGGTGTATTCCCAACCGGAAAAATCAGTCACTACAAAGACGATTTCTTTGACAAAAGTACCCGACTGATTAGTTGCCTCCAATCGAGTAGTAAAGGAACCTGCAACAGTAGGAATTCCTGAAATTAATCCACTGGTCGAATTTAAATCCAACCCGGATGGTAATCCACTCGCGATAAAATTGGTGGCGTTACGATTCGTTTGAACAAGAAGACTAAAATTAGCATCTTTTTTGATTGAATAACTTTCATCCAGAAGGATTTCGGGGCGGTTTTCAAACTTGGGCAACTCGGCTTTATAGGGATGCGAACTGGGCAGATTCTGAACTTGCCCCCACCTGTGGGCTAAATACCCCTGTAATTTATAAACATCCGAATCGCTCAAAGCTTGATCATAAATAAGAATTTCTCCGATCTCGACCCCGCCCAATGCATTGATTCCATCCTGATCACGTCCAGCAATAACGAGATCGCTTGTGGTCATGGGGATGGAATCTCGATCATCAATATGAAATTCAAGATTACCATCCGCCCATTGTGTCCGCTTTAACGAACTCTTACGCATCGACCAGACATGGACCTCACCATTAATTAAAGTGCTCCCCCGTTCACCATCATTACCAGTCGTTCCCCGAATCGTAAATGTGGCAAAATCAGTGTTATCTTTTCTAAACTGCCAACCTACGTTATCTTCTCCTCTTTTAGAAATAATTGGTCTCCAATTTGCCAAAGTATCTCCTTTGGCCACTAAGAAAAGAGTCGCATCTTCTCCCATATTAAATGCATTTGAATCAGAGACTCGTAAGTAATCACTCAATCCATCAAATTTGAGTGTGGATAATGAATTCCAACTATTAATTCTTAATTCTGGTCCATTTCCATTACCTGCATGTCGATTAGAACCAGATTTGTCTCGCCATTGATCCACACTGCCACCAAAGGGTTCATTTAAAAGATTACCATCACCATTAATGTCAGTTGAGTCCAACCAAAGAAGGAGTTGACCTTGAGCAAAGGAATCTGCCTTAAATTGAAAAGAGCCAGTTGAAAAGCTAGAAACTTCACTCAGGGCAGTGCTACCCGCTACATTGCTAGCCAGTACTCGATAGTAGTAAGTTTTACCTCCAAGTAAGTTTGTTAGCGATGCAGAAAATTCACCTGTAGATAAAACCCCTAAATTCAAACTCGCATCCCAACTGCTCGCGGATGATGAATTTACATCTGTGGTTTGACCTGCATCTTCGTCTCCCCAGAAAATAGTCACATTGGGATCCTGTCCGCCTAAAACACGATCAAGTTGGAGATCTCCTTTGGAGATTTCATCGACCTCCTCTATGGTAAGTGCTCGATCATATACCCGAAGGTCATCCATCATTCCGTAGAAGTATTCATTATCTCCCCAATGACTTTTTCCGATGTAATGATTTGTTCGAGTAATAGAAGTGGGAATATGACCAAGAGTTGATCCTTTCAATTCACCATTTCGGTAAAGTTTCATCACTCCAGAATCATCCACGGTACCGGTCACATGTTGCCATTCATTCAGCGTCCAAAAATCATTTGCAATCACACTACGATTGTTTGCCCCTCGACGAATTGACCACTCGGCCTCACTTGTTTTCCAACGGTTGGTAATCAATAAATTTTGACTATCCTGCCCATTGCCGAAATCCACCATCCTTTGATAAATCCCAAGATTCTCTTTGTAAACCCAACCGGAAAAACTCATCGCACCTTCAATTCGAAAAGAACCTGCTTTTAAATAGGCGAGGGAACTACCATCAAATCGAAGGGCATTTTTCCATTGCCCTCCCATACCATCAACCCTTGAAACTCCGTCAAAAATTTGGGCCGCAGTACTAAACCCAGTTGAGTCGTAGGCTTCTTGCCCCGATAGTTCGTCAAATCGCCAATGGGCGATCAAACCCAGGGAAACTTGAGGTTGAGGAAGGAAAACCGTTTCAGTAACTCCGCCATTACTCAGAACCATTCCCCGAAGGTTGGCCGATGTGAGAGTCAGTTGATTAGCCGGTAAAATTGAAACGCTTGGTTTATCCACCATTCTCACTTGTCCGAATTGGTCTGACCAATCGCTGTAAGTCGTTCCCTTTGCTTGCACACGATAGTAAACCAAGTCGCCTGGCTGAAAACCACTTATAGTAGTATTGCCTTCTCCCGTACCTCTAGTGCCTAAGCTTTGATTATTTCCCCATAAACCTTCATTAACCCCTCGATCCACTGGTCCCCAGTACATGATGATTTCAGGTTGAGCTTCGTCATAAGAGAGGAGTTCATAATGTATTGTGGCATTACTCTCAGTAATATTTGAGGCATCCCTTACCTCAACGAGTGGAGAGGCAGATTGAGTACCTGTGGTAAAACTTTGTATGGATCCAATCTCAGCAAGAATTGCAATTTCAACGGGAGACAACTCTGAATTGTAAATCTTAACCTGCTGCATTAATCCTTTAAATTCCCCCCAAATGTTCGAATTCGGGCGCGCTAGTCCGAGTGATAGAGGGGAGGTCACACTGCTATCAAGTTTGCCATTGTACTGAGTCCATGTGGTCACTTTTGCCCCGTTGATAAACAAACTCATTTCCGATCCATAAACCAAGGCCAAATGATGCCAGCTATTGACTGAGATACCTGCTTCGACTTGAACCGCGGCATCAAGTGCACCGGACAAGCCTGAATCAATATAAATTTCGACCATTGAACCCTGAGTTCCAATCTCAAAGTTGTCATTCGATGATCCGCTTGATTGGGCGATCAATACATTATCAATTCCATGATTAGTGGGTCGATCGGTAAGGTCCTCCTCTTTCTTGAACCAAAGGGATAATGTAAAACGGTTAGGGGAGTCCATTTCTTCAATATCTCCAAAAGTGATGTAGTCATCAACTCCATCAAAACGAAGAGAGTTTCCGCGAGTCGAATCCACAAAGGCCGCAACATTTCCACCAACAGTGCCTGGAGCTCGACCGGTTAAATCGCTCACCATATTTCCTGTAATATTTTGGAGAGGCCAGTCAAATAATGGGTCGCTTGAAATTGAATCACCATTCGAAATACCAGCAGAATTACTTGCCCATGCACGATAAAAATAAGTTGTGCCTGATGACAAACCAGTGAGCAAATGAGAAGTCATTCCTGTGGTCGACGCTGTAAATTGAGTGGTATTCTGATCTAGACTTGCTTGGTTTGTTCCAAACTCGAAAGAAACCTGAACATTCTCACCTCCCGTCTGCAATAAGTCGCCCTGTACACGGGCAGAACTTGCACCTACTTGCAGGGCAGACTGGGTCTGGATTTGAGGAGAAATTGCATTCACTTGCAGAGTGAAATTCTGGTCATCTGCCCCCCATTGATTCGAAGCGGATACACTTACATTAAAAGTACCCGCTACCTCTGGAGTACCCGATAAGACAAGACCCTCGCTACCAACTGGGGGTTCACTCTTAAAACTATGCGATGTTGGTAAAAGTTCGGTTAAATTCCACTTATGTGCAAAATAGCCTTCAAGTTTTTCTCTTTCATCCACTTCCATCGAGCGAGGGAGTAAGAATAAATCTCCAATTAAAAGGGAACTCTCTCCATTAATTCGATCGAAAAGAACATTGGGATGCCAATTCCCCGAGTTGCTTGTTCCAATCGTAGTTCCATTAATTCGCAATTCGTATCCGTAACGATCAAAGGTCCATCCGACCATCGTAAGTATATTCGATGGAATCGAGGAATTAATACTGGGATTATCATTATCCCATCTTCTCAGAACCCAGTTTCCATTATTAGCCAAACGCCATCCATGATTAGTAAATAGTTCTCGGTTGGTAAATAAACTACCTTTCTCACGTCCAACCATTAAAACGCTCATCGGCATCGAAACGGCACCACCCAATTCTAAAGTATTTCCAAAAGCAAAAGAAGTCATGGTCTTCCCGGTTTGTGCATCCATCACTTTTCGAGGTGAAGTAACAAAGCTTGATGAAGTGGCATGTCTTTCACTTCCTGAAAAATCATTCCAAGATAATATCCGTCCTTCATCCAAATTTGTTCGGGCAGAACCACTAAAATCACCGTTACCAGAATTATATAAACTTGCCACTTCACCGGCGTTCAATTCACGACTGAAAATTCTTAAATCATCAATGCTTCCATTAAAATCTCCCGTTTGATCAGAAAAGGGCCGTGATAAACCGATTGATATCGGGGAATCGGAAGAAGAATCAAGCGGACCACTCGATAAAAATGAAGAAGGGTTCAATGGTAATGCACTCGTTCCTTCGCGGTTACTGAATCCGTATAAGTGCCAAGTCGTAGTTCCAATAATAGGATCAATAGTAAATTCTACTTCTGTACTTGGGGCACAATATGTGCACTCGACCAAGAGACCGTTTTGAGCAGACAAGCTATATTGTTGTTGATTCACTATTATCGTTTGCGACAACGCGGTACTACTCAATGTACAATTCCGTTCGGCACCAGTTCCCCATGCCTGACTGTAAAGAGCAAATGTGTAATTCTGACCTGGAACTAACCCGGTTAACTTAATTTTTTGCGGATCTCCATTATAACGGAAACCATTGCTGAGAACATCACCGACCTGACCGCTTACTGTTGAGGTATTGCTGTTATGTGTGGCATTGAAACCAGAAGTAATTGTCCATCCTGTGCCCAACATCGCATTGCTTCCAATAAAAGATACTCCATTTATAGTTTTAGTTGATCCATTCACATTTACTGCACAGGTGTAATTGTGATCGCTCAATATGCCCGAATCACTATCGTCGGTCAATTGAGAGGTAGCCCAACCACTTTTATGGGCTAACACTCCATCAACATGGACACTCAAGCCTTCTCCGTATGTGACAGCGAGATGATGCCAAGAATTATCTGATATATTAGCATTGTTGGTGGTAAATATTTGATCAGCACCATTATCAAGATAAACTTGAACATCTGATCCTGTTGTACCTATTTCTAGGTTATCGTTAAAGACAGAACTTGCTTGGGCAAACAAAACATTGGAAATGGAGTGGGCGGTTAAATTATCTTGAATATCACTGGTACGATTAAACCATAAGGAAATTGAAAACGCAGACCCATTATCTAAATGTTCGATCTTGGGTAAAACCACTGCATCTTTTGATCCGTCAAAAGAAATCCCACCATTGAATTTCCCTGAAGTCCTTGAGACATCACCAATAAAACTTCCATGATATCCATTTCCACTCTCATCTAAACTGATGCTTTGATTTGACTCGTTGAAAGAAAAAGCAACAAGTTGGTCAGAAATCCCTATCGTATCATTCCTATCAAATGAAACAGTTGAATAATGACTAAAACTATCATTGTGGTCTGCTCGATACCAACCAACCACGCCCGGAATTTCCGAGGGTAAGAAAGGCGTTTTGTTAGTGAGCCCAGCAGGCAAACCAGTAATCGTATAATTCAACCCGGCACCTTGTCCTAAATCTAAATTCGTGACCTCAGCTCCAAAG
>JABGWZ010000059.1 GCA_018675995.1 Opitutia bacterium
AAAAGCATTTTGTAAAAACAATTTTGGTAACCGGTTCAATTTATTTGATTGGCGATATTTTAGGCATTCAAAAAAAGGATCGAGAATTCTGCTGGAACGACCTTTTTTAGTTTTTGTACCGAACTGCTGAGCTTGGATCACAGTGGTTTTAGATCGTGTTTACCTCCATGTGAACTAGTTTATTTGTAGTTTTTAAACTTAATTATTCAGTTTATTAAGTCACTTATTATTATTAAATTCTCATTCTTTTTTGGTGTTTCAGATCTTTTTTTCATATTTGTTAATAAGTTAAAGAATAAGTTTGGATAAGTTTGTCTTGGAAAAAAATAAAAAAACGATTTTCTTGGGTATTTCCCCGTTGTGGTTACATTTGGATAGTCGCAATTTTTAATGGTCAAAGTTATTCACACCGCTACATATTGTGTGCTAGTAAGCACGCATGCACTACATGTTGTGTGTATGTTAATATTTTTTTTTCAAAATTTTCATTTTTTTCTTTTCTTTTCTTCAATCAAGATACAAAGTCATCTCATGCAGCATTTGAAATCCATATGAATAGTTTGCTTTCTTTGTGCATTACAAAATTTATTTTTTAAACATTTTATCATACTAAAAACAAAAAATCGGGAGCAACAAAGATGAACAAAGAATTCAAAATTGGCGAAAAAACATTTCTTCTAGACGAGGAGAAAGCAATGATGGCTTATCAGGAAAAGCAGGTAATTAATGGTCGTGATACAATGACTTTCAACCTACTTCCCTTAAAGTACCAATGGGCGTATGATTTGTATCGTAAAATGAAGTCCAACCATTGGGAGCCCGAGGATGTACCAATGCAAAAAGATGTCGAGCAGTGGAAGAGTCAAACAGAATTGAGTGACGCAGAGCGCTGGATTGTTATGATGGGAATTGGATATTTTTCTGCTGCTGAGGGTATTGTAGGAGATAACATACAACATGTTGTCCGTGAATTAGTTACTGCACCCGAACTAAAACTTGTCCTGGGTCGTCATGCTCACGAAGAAAATATACATGCAGACAGTTTGCTTTACATGATCAGTTCTCTCGGGATAAACCCACATGAGTGTGAGGCAATGTTCGAGCAGGTTGACACGATACGCCAGAAAAACGAATTCGTAACTAAGGTTTCCAAAAGCCTCAGGAGGGATATGGATCTCACTCAAACCTCTCAAAAACAAGAGTTTGCGAAAAATATTTTTGTCTTCGGTCAGTGTATGGAAGGAACCCAGTTTTATGGTTTATTTGGGATGATTTTAAGTCTTGCCCGACAGAACAAATTTCCCGGAATTGGGCAGATGTTTCGTTATACTCTCCGTGACGAGTCCAACCATATTGAATTATTTCGCAATCTTTTCAGAGTATTAGTTGATGAAAATCCAGATATATGGACAAACGAATTCAAAGAGGAACTAACTGCTTTAATGAAAGAAGCGGTTGAGCTTGAGAAAGATTTTATTCGTGATTGTCTGCCCGTTAATTCGGTCGGTTTGAGTTCTGATGAATTTTGTTCTTACATCGATTTTATCGCAGATCGTAGACTTAATGGCATAGGGTTGGATGTATTGCATCCAGGACTTGAGAATCCTTTCCCTTGGTTAGCAGAGACTATGGATGTTAAAAAGGAGCAAAATTTCTTTGAAGGTCGAGTTACTGAATACCAAAAATCTTCGGCATTGTCAGAAGTTTCTGATGATGAGCTTTGAATCTAGCAGTGTTGTTTTGTGATGTTTAATTGTGTGATTGAAGTATTTAAGAGGTAAAAATATATGCGTAATACGATTTTCGATGAAGATAAGTTGCTTGTAAAAGCAGCAGGAACCCCGAGCGAGAATAAGCCACGTTTCGACTGGGCTCAAGGTTTGGGTGATAACAGATTTGAAGTACCAAAGGTACGCATAACAGATGGCGCGGGTGATCGTGATTTCCATATCGCCGAGGTGGCCGAAGTCATCGGGGAGGCATTGACCAACCTGATGATATCAAGGGAAGAAAACGAAATATATACCCCAAAGAACCGGGAACTCGTGGTGGAGTCTGCCCGGATCGTCGCTGACCGTTTAATTGAGCGGATGGCAGAAGAGGAGGAAGGCGGCGCCCCCCGCCTCTCCTTTGACGAGCTTTATCGATTGATTGAAAAAGCATTGGTTGAGAATGATGCATATGATGTTGCGAAAAGCTTGGTAATTTGCCGTCCAAGTGACGGAGGAACTACATCTGATGAGCATATAGTTGGTCAGGTTCGATTGATACGTCGCAGCGGGCAGGTGGTTCCTTGGAACGCTTCGAAAATTGAGGTAGCTGTTCGTAAAGCATTCTTATCTCTTCAGTTTGATTCTGAACCTGCAGTTGAACTCGCTCGACAAGTTACCCGAAAAGCTCATGGAACAGGTCAGGCGTTTATAAATATAGAGGATGTTCAGGATATCGTTCAGGAAGAGTTGATGCGAACCGGTCATTTTAAGGTGGCAGAATCTTACATCCTCTATCGTGCACGACGGCGAATCGAACGTGAAACCGGCATCGGTCATGATGAGGTAAAGCAGGATTCCATGATTGTCGTCCAAAAAGAGGATGGGTCTACTTTTTTCTGGGATGGAATTGATCTTAAGAAAAGAATTTCTTTTGCATCTATCGGACTAAACCTGTGCCTTTCTGCCGAAGAGATTGAGGAAAGCCTCAGGCGATCGGTTTTTTCTGAGATCAGTGAGGTCGATTTAAGAAGAACAATTATTCTAAATTCGAAAACCTTAATCGAAAAAGATGGGGATTTTGCAAAGTTTGCTGCCCGTATACTACTTACATTTATTTACGAAGAGGTTTTGAGATGGGATATTTCAACGGATTCAGTTGAAGAGTTAAAGACTTTTCATGTCACAGGTCTAAAGAAATATTTAAAGCGTGGCGTGGAAATCAAGAGGCTCGACCGTAAATTGCTGAAACTTAATGTTAATAAATTAGCTGACGCTCTCGATCCATCGGCTGACTTAGACTTTGATTATTTAGGTATTCAAACCCTTTATGACCGTTACCTTGTGGTCGATAAAACTGAACAAAAACCCAGGCGTTTGGAAACTCCACAGTTATTTTGGATGCGAGTAGCGATGGGTGTGTTCGCTCATGAAGATAATCCCGAGGATCAAATTATTTCTCTCTATAATTTATACAAAAGCAGGAGATTTTGCTCATCAACTCCGACCTTATTTAATTCCGGAACTCCTCACTCCCAACTCTCTTCCTGCTACCTATACAAGGTCGATGATACCATCGAATCTATCATGTACCGTGGGATCGCTGAAAATGCATTCTTATCAAAGTGGGCTGGTGGTTTAGGAGGAAGTTGGACGGCAGTTAGAGGAACAGGAAGTCACATTGCAGGTACAAATGGCGAAAGCCAAGGTGTGATCCCATTTCTCAAAATGCACAATGATCAGTTGTGTGCAGTTAATCAAGGCGGGAAGAGAAAAGGCTCCGGTTGTGCTTATTTAGAGTCTTGGCATTGTGATGTTTTAGAGTTCTTGGAACTTCGTAAAAATACTGGAGACGATCGCAGGAGAACCCATGACATGAATACTGCAAATTGGATTCCTGATTTGTTTATGAAACGTATGGAGTCTCGTGAAAATTGGACACTATTCAGAAGCAACGAAGTTTCGGATTTACACGATTTGTACGGGAAAGCATTTGAAGAAAAATACATTGAATACGAAGCAAAAGCGGAAAAGAATGAAATTTGGTCGCACACCATGCCTGCGATTGATCTTTGGAAGCAAATGTTAAAGTTGATCTTCGAAACAGGACATCCGTGGATAACCTTTAAAGATACATGTAATGTCCGTAGTCCGCAGGATCATGCTGGTGTAATTCATAGTTCTAATCTTTGTACTGAAATTACCTTAAATACAGGTGCAGATGAGACAGCCGTGTGTAACCTGGGTTCCGTGGTACTCGACTCTCATCTACAGAACGACGGATCATTAGATCACAAAAAGCTCAGAGAGACCATACGCATTGCAATCCGTGCTTTGGATAATGTCATTGATGTTAATTTCTACCCAACAGATGCTGCCAAAACTTCTAACATGAGGCATCGCCCGATTGGTTTAGGCGTGATGGGTTTGCAAAATGCGTTATTTCGCAAAGATATTTCTTTTTCATCGGACGAGGCAGTTGAGTTTAACGATGAGTTTATGGAAGCAATTTGCTATTACGCGTACGAAGCTTCGAGCGATCTCGCAAGTGAACGTGGGACTTATTCATCTTTCCGTGGATCCAAATGGGATCGGGGGATTTTGCCACAAGATACGATTGCACTTCTTGAAGAAGAACGTGGTTCTAATGTTGAGGTGCCAAAGGGTGAAAAGATGGACTGGTCTGTTGTGCGTGATAAAATTGCTAAACACGGTATGAGAAACAGTAATGTTGTTGCTATTGCTCCTACCGCCACCATCTCCAATATTATGGGTTCTTCCCCGTGCATTGAACCGACCTACAAAAATCTTTTTGTTAAAAGTAATTTATCCGGTGACTTCATGGTTTTAAATCGATTCCTTGTTGAGGATTTGAAAAAATATGGTCTATGGAATAACGAAATGTCTGATCAACTGAAATACTTCGATGGAGAACTAAACTCTATTGACTCTATTCCGGATGAGATTAAGAAAAAATATGCAACTGCTTTTGATGTTTCCTACGATTTTGTTATCGCAGCAGCAGCACGTCGTCAAAAATGGATTGATCAGTCACAGTCAGTTAATCTTTTCCTTGGACAGCCCAACTTAAAGACTCTCTCGCACATGTATCGGGCTGCATGGAGACAGGGATTGAAGACTACATACTATCTCCGTACATTAGGTGCCTCTAATATAGAAAAAGCCACAGTATCTCTTAGTCAGACTAAACCTTTGGGAGATGTTGCGGGTGAACCGTCCGCTAAGAAGGAATTTACGGAGGCAGAGGTGAAGGCTTGTAGTATAGAGGCTATGATGAACGGCGAAGAGTGCGAAGCTTGTCAGTAGGGTTGTAATTTTCTTTTGGATGTAAAAATTCGTTTAGAGGAATTCCTCTCCAAAAAGCCGACACTTGCACCAAGTGCTTATGTGAGTCCGACTGCGAATGTAATCGGTGATGTTCGGTTAGGGGATTTTTCCAGCGTTTGGTATGGAAGCATATTGCGTGGCGATATTAATTACATAGAAATTGGTAGTCACTCAAATCTTCAGGATGGAGTTATAGGACATTTGTCCAATGATTTCCCATTGATTGTTGGTGATTTTGTTACCGTTGGTCATGGGGCAGTAATTCATGCATGTCAAGTTGAGGATGAATGTTTAATTGGGATGAATTCGACCGTACTTGATGGTGCAGTGATTGGTAAGCATTCAATTATTGCTGCTGGAACTGTTGTTCCCCAAGGAATGGTTGTGCCGAAAGGTTCTCTCGTTGCCGGAGTCCCTGGGCAAATAAAGCGTACATTAACTGCTGATCAAAGAGCGGGTATTAAAGGTTGGGCAGAAAAATACATCGAGGTTGCCAAAGCACATAAAAACTTGATTTAAGAAATAGATTTTTTGGGCTTTGATTTATCCATTCCGTATTGCTGATAAAAATCATTAACTGAATCTGTGAGCAGGGGTGTGGGGTATCCGCTCCCTACTGCTTCTGCACAGCAAGAGATGTATGAAAGTAAAGCATCCTCGCTAGCGATTCTGTTATTTGATTCCAAAAGATGCAGCAGGGCTTTTCGGGCGTTAAACCAATCGGATTCATCAAATGAATGCTGAAGCATTATCTCGGTCCATTTTTTTTGATCTTCAATACTTATTTCATCTGTTGAATGCATAAAGTCCAAGCTATTGAATCGGAAAACAGTGGCAATAATATAGGTTATGAAAAAAGATTGTAAATTTCGCTTGGATTCTGTCATGGAAAATGCGTATAAGTAATCTCCAATCTTTGCCTATGACCACTTTTTCAGAGGAAAACTCCTACAACAAAAATAATCCTTACTCATCCCAACTATTGGTGAACCGAATGCTGACTGAAGGGTCGGACAAGGAGACGCGCCATTTTGAACTTTCACTTAAGGATAGCGGACTGAGTTATGAACCTGGGGATTCCCTAGGGGTTCTCCCTCATAATTGCCCTAAAGTAGTCGAAGATTTAATAGAAGCAACAGGTTTTACGGGTAGCGAAGAAATTGAGATAGCAGAAGAAGCTATTTGTCTTAAAGATGCACTGACTTTCAGGTTTGCATGTACGGTTTTAAGCAAAATTCAGATCAAGAAATTTAATGAATTGGCTCAATCCTCGGCACTTGATGACTTACTTAAGATCGAAAATAAAGAAGCTTTAATTGAATATATGTGGGGTAGGGAACTAATTGATTTATTCAAGGAGTATCCACAGGGTGAACTATCTGTTGAAGATTTTGTGGGGTTGTTACGCCCGATGCCTCCACGCCTCTATTCTATTGCATCAAGTTTAAGTGCTCATCCTGAAGAAGTACATTTAACCGTTGCAGTTGTTCGGTATGATACACACGGGCGAAAGAGGAAGGGAGTTTGCTCATCTTACTTAGCCGAAAGAGTAGGGGATAGCATTCCATGTTACTTCCATCCTAACAAAAATTTTAAACTTCCGGATGACACGGAAAAACCAATTATTATGGTCGGTCCCGGAACTGGGATTGCTCCGTTTCGGGCATTCATCGAAGAGAGGAAAGCAACGGGATCAACTGGAGGAAATTGGCTTTTCTTTGGTGATCGCTCTCAAAAAACAGACTACCTATACGGAAATGAATGGGAAATTTATCAGAAGGACGGACTGCTCAATCGTCTTGATTTAGCCTGGTCTAGAGATCAGGATAGAAAAGTATATGTTCAACATAAGATGTTGGAAAAAGGTGCAGAGTTATGGGAATGGCTCGATGACGGAGCTCTATTTTATGTCTGCGGGGACGCATCTCGGATGGCTAAGGATGTAGACCAAGCCCTTCGAGCAATTGCACAGGAGCAGGGTTCCATGAGTGAAGAAGATTCTGCTATCTGGGTGAAATCACTCCAAAAGGAAAAGCGGTATTTAAAGGATGTTTATTAATTTCGTTAAATTAGATTATCATAAGATTAAAAAAATCATCCGCCTAGTAGTTTAATTAAAAGAGTTACAGCTTGATCTTTATTGATAATTAGTTATCAATAACTTCATGGCTCGATTAAGTGATTCTATTATGAGACTAAAGAAATTGATCCCTATGGTCATTGGGTCTTCATTACTGGGGAACATTGACCCTCTTGATCCCATGGAAGTTTCGGCTCTTCGGTTGGAAACTTCTCCCATAAATTTAACTGCTCGGATTCAAGTAATTGATCAATTAGATATTGATCAGTCGGGTGCAGTTGATTTGGTCGAATTGTTGCGAAGGGAAGCAAACCTGCAGGTGAGATCAACTTCCGGAAATTCAGCAAGATCCACAGTTTCTATGGGTGGGTTTGGAGAAAATGGAGGAATTCGTACTTTGGTCCTTCTAGATGGTCATCGATTAAATGCAATTGATATGTCTGCAATCAATTGGTATTCCATACCTCTGAGTATGGTCAAGTCGATCGAAGTGATTCGGGGTGGTCAGTCCGGAATATTCGGCAACAATGGGGTTGGCGGTGTAATAAAAATTAATACCAAGATACCTGAGCCAGAACCTACGGCTTCTTTCGAAGTCAGTGCAGGAAGTTTTGATACTTTTAACGCAAAAGGTGCCTATGCTCAAAGACTAGGAAGGGTTGGACTAACGATTTTTGGAGATCTTGCCGAATCAGGTGGATACCGTGTTAATGGAGATCACAAGGCTGATGCAGGAGGAGCCAGGCTAGACTGGGGAAGCGAATCCGATTTCAGGGGTTACTTATCTTGGAGTTTATCAAATACAGTTTTTGGATTACCAGGAGACTTAAATTCTACTGCTTTACTTTCTGACCGGAGGCAAACCACTGACCCCAAAAATCGAGGTAATGAACGGTCTTCCCATGGACGGGTGGGACTTACTTACGAGATAAATGATAGCTGGAGTTTTGAAAATAGATTAGGATACCATGATCGTGAAGTAGGAGCTGTCCTTCCTAGTATGTTTTACCTCGCGGATACCAATTACGAAAGTTTGTCCTACAGCCCGGCGTTGCATTACAATTCTAATGCTGTCGACTGGGTGTTTGGCTTGGATTTAACAAAGGATGAGTTAGACGCAAAAACCAACTACGGAGATTCAGCATTTGAACGGTCTACCTCTGCTTTTTTTACATCGACAGGATTTTCGCTTGCGGATCAATGGAATTTGAACGGAAATTTCAGGATAGAGAGTGTAGAAAATTCTGGAGTTGATTCTGGTGCTCAATTGAATGAAGTGAATAAGCATGAATGGGCGGGAGGTATTGGTCTGGTTCGTGAACTTGGAGATGGGAATCGAGTCTACGGTACGATACGCCGTTTTTATCGTTATGCGGCGACAGATGAATATGCTTATTCAATCAATAAAGATTTAGATCCCGAAAACGGTTATGAAGTAGAATTGGGAACGGATTGGACCATAGACAAAATTTTCTTAAGTGGTCGAATCTTTCGACAATGGATGGATGATGAAATTATTTATGACCCCCTTGTTCCCGCAGTTCCATTTAATGGTTCCAATATAAATCTATCTAAAAATCGCCGTGTAGGAATAGACTTTTCTTTAGATTGGCAGATCAACGAGTTGATTCGTTCAGGTGTTAGGTATGAATATGTAAGGGCAATATTCGAGGGAGGGAACTATTCGGGAGGGAACTATTCAGGGTCGAGAGTTCCTCTGGTTCCCGAAGGCTTAGTAAGGTTGTTTCTTGATTTGCAACCCCGAGATTCATTATTGTTGAGTTTCGGTGCATCGTATGTTGGTGAAAGTTTTCGCGGTAGTGATTTTTCAAATACAGAGATCAAAATGGAAGATTATTGGCTATATGATTTAAGTATTAATTATGAATTGTCCGAAAGTGCCACTTTTTTTGGTGGGGTGGAAAACTTATTTGATGAAGAGTATTTATCTACCGCTTTTGGAAACGGTCTGTATCCGGGGGAGGGTAGGAAAGTGAGAGTCGGTTTGCGCTATTCTTTCTGAATCTATGCTCATTAACTGCACTTTGGACATATCCCATATAGCATAACTTCAAACCCCTGAACTTCAAATCCATGGGGTCCTGCTAAAGGGGGGGTATCTTCGGTGGTGTCTTCAAGCATATAAAGTTTATTACAGGATCGACATGCAAAGTGTACTTTGTCCTTACCGTCTGCCCATTCGTAGCGCGGAGGTTGACCGGGGTAATCTACCCCAACGACCTGATTCTTTTCTCCAAGTATTTTCAGGTGACGGTATGTTGTTGCTATTCCAATACTCGGGTTTTCTCTGCTCGCTATTTGATGGATTTCCAAAGGAGTAAGAGGGCGTTCTGATAATTCAATAACCTTGGATATAATTTCTCCTTGTTTGGTTTTCCTCTTCATCTTTAATCCATGAAGTTCATGATTTTATTTTATGTTATTCTGTTTTTTAAGGATACTTTGCGTATTCTTTTTTAACATCTGTACTTCTTTTTTGATACCTGAAAAGACATCCTTTTCCATCCGATCGGTAAAAAGAATACCATTAAGGTGATCGACTTCATGTTGAATACAGCGACCCAGCAGGCCATCACATTCAAGTTTGTGCGGGTTTCCATCCAAATCTTGGTACTGTACACTAATCAACTCTGGGCGGGCGACATCACCTTTAATCTCAGGGAAAGAAAGACAGCCTTCTTCGTAATAATACTCATCGCTTGGAAGAAATTGAATTTCGGGATTGATCAAGCACATTGGCATCAACAGTTGGGGCGAAAGACTTTGCCCGTCCAGTATACTTGTAATCGGATACTCTGGGTGAGATGGGACATCAATTACGCAGAATTGAATTGCTAAGCCAACTTGTTGCGCTGCAAGACCGATTCCTTCCTCTTTATACATGGTATCAAGCATGTTTTGATAGAGGACAGAAATTGTATCAGAGAATTCAGTGACCATCTTCCCTTTTTTGTCAAGAATGGGGTTTCCGTATTTTACTATTTCCAAAAGCATTTTTTAATCGTGTGAGAAAGAAAAATTTAAAATATAAAGCAGTCGGTATGTTAACAAAAATCGATTGCATGTGAACGAGATTTTTTAATAATCGAAACATCTTGGTAATATGAAACACTTAAAAAAGACGAAGTTCGGAAGTTTTGTGCTTTTACCTGTAGCTTTTGTCTTCGGCATACTTGGTCTTGGGAGTCCGGTCTTTTTTTCATCAGTTTCAGAAGACACACTGCAAGATGTAGGTAAGAGTAGCAAAACAATTGACAACGAGATTGTTCGTCAACTTAGGCAAAATAACTTAGGTCCTGCTGAAATGCTTCTTCCTTTGACATCCTTGACGAAGAGAAAAGAATTTAGTTCTGCTATTTCAGCCAAAAAAGAGGCACACCCGGAATTATCAATTTCGGGAGGAGGAAGCATTTTTGACATGCTTACTTTTAAGGACTACTTTGGCGGACTCGACCAGTACAATCTAAAGCGCGGTCGTTTTGAGGCTTTTTTTGTTTATAATCGTGCGACTACCCGTGGTGATTTGTTGGACCGTTTAAAAGCAAATAGCTCAAACGATAATGTTCAGGCTCTTATAACTGGTATTCCTAAGCAGGGCCGTCCTGGTAATTTTTGGGCTAGGTTACTAGGGAGTCAGATGATATCTTCTTTTCCTGGCGTCAAAATTGCCAATTTGATTGATTTTCCTTTCTTTCCTGAACGCCGTATTATTTTATCAGTAGGCGTGAGGTTTCCAGGTGAGTTTGATGCCAATGCTTCTGAGGCTGAGATACGTGATCTGTGTATTTCGGACGCACGAGGATTTTTAACTAAATTTAGTAATAAAGCAGAATTTTTTAATGTAATAAGAAAGGCACCTGATGCATTAATCGAAAAAGCAAGAGGAGACGCATCCATGCAGAACGCTGACTTTGAAAGTATTGGTATGAACTCTGGTCTTCTCAAGGTAGGTCAAATGGATGATGGTGGATACGCAGTTGTGGTGGGTGGAATTGTAAATAAAAATGGCGAGTTCGAAAAACACGGGAGGTGGCTACCTTATCCAATTTTAGTTCCAATGATGGTTGGTACAGCCCTATCTATTGAAAAAGAATATCTTTCTTCAGAAGCGGCTTATGAAATTGGGGAATTATCTCAAAATATGCTTAAAGGTGATTTTCAATCGAAGGAGCGAATCCGTTCTTTCTACTGGGCAGCTCATCAACTTGCGCGCAAGATGAACCTTATGCAAATGGCCGAGCTTACTCAGGCATGTCCTAATTTGCAGGCAGTTTTTGACTTATCCGCCCTCATTCGAATGCGAAACCGGCCGATTTCAGAAGCAGTTGGAAAGATTAAAGCAGCAGAACGTGAACTTGGTTTTTTACCTTTTGAACAGAGAGCTGATGGCAGAGAAAAACTTAAAAGACTCATTAATGATAAAAAAGTTGTCGAAAAACGTTTTGATGATGAACTACGCATTATTTATGGAGCTTCATTGTTGTCTTCCAATCCCACTGGCCTTCTACGATATATTGAAAATTATCCTGTTTTTAAAAAAGATGGTGATAAGGAGGCAGCTATCTTTGCACTGGAAGATATTGCCAATGCAATGAATCATGGTGCTGGTTCACTCAATCACCTTATTGCCCGAGGCACCCCTATTAATGATAAAAGTTTTTTATCCAGTTTAGTTAACCCAATATTTCCTTTACTAGGCGGAAATGTTCTAACCTATTTGTCTCATAGTTATCGAGCTAGTGCTTTATTTTTAAAAATTGCTTTTCTCGTTTTTTCCCTATTCGCATGTTTCTTTTTTGTCGCAAGAATTTTGCCCAAACCATCTCACCACCGTTCAAATAGCCATTTTTTCTTACAGTGGACTGTAAAACTTTCAGGCTCAGTTCTTGTTGCTTTATTAGTAGTTTTGTCGTTGGAGCCCAACCTTTTACAAACGCCTCGTGGACAAATTTCTGTGGCCGGTTTTGATTTTGCGCTTGCGAATCTTCTCGCCTACGCCAATGAGGAGTCTATGGCGGAACAAAATTTAACTGTAGTCACGGCGATTATCGCAGGAGCCTTTTTCTTGGTTCAGGTAGTAATTTTCTCGATATGCATGTCGCGCATATCTCAAGTCAGAAATGAAGAGGGACTGAAACCAAGTCTAAAACTTTCTCTTCTTGATAATGAAGAAAACCTTTTTGATCTCGGGTTGTATGTTGGCTTGGGTGGTACAGTTTTATCCCTCATTCTACTCTTAGTACTGGATGTCAAGCAGGATGCGTTAATTGGTGCTTACACATCCACGCTTTTTGGGATTTTGTTTGTAGCTGCTTTGAAAATATTTGTTGTACGCCCCTATCGTAATCACTTGCTGATGAAGCAAGATGACGAGAAGAGGTATGAATCGTAGTTTACTACTAGTAGTTTGTGATTTTCTTCTTCTTAGCATTCTTGCTTTGGCAAGATTTGATGTACCTGAAGATGCAACTATTGCCAAAGATGGGCAGAAAATAGTTTCTACCGCGGTTATAGAAAGAATATCTGATGGGGAAAATTATGATGATGTAGTTGCAGAGCTTGAAGCTACAAATGAGACTCTTTTAGAAAACCTGAGCAGTGACAAGGATAACCTGCTTGAGCAAAAGCTTAATCTCGAAGAACAGATTGCAAAGAGGCAAAAAGAATTAGAAGAAAAAGAAAAACAAATTGCTACAAGGGATGCTGTTATTGCAGATAATAAGCAAGAGATTCAACGATCGCAGCAGGAAGCACAAGAGCTAGAAAGAGAGCGTAAGGAAATAGAAAAGAAAAGAGAAGCTTTGTTACAAACAAATGCAGCTTCTAAGAAAGAATTGGAAATGCTTTCAAAAAATTTAGAGGAGGCAAAAAGGAAATCTCAACAACTTGCCGAACTTAAAGCGAAAACAGAGAAAGAGTCTGAGGCTTTCAGGGTAGAATTAGCAAAAACAATGGAACAAGCCAAGGCAGAGCAAAAAGCTGCTGCTGAAGCTAAGGCTCAGCTTGAAAATGAAAAAAGAAGAAGCGATGCTTTAGTAGCTTCAACATCTAAGATTGATAAAAAAATAGACTCATTAAATCAGGGACTTGTTGGAGTAGGGGAGGATCTGAAAGTAGTCGGTAAAGGATTGGCCGGAGTCGGTGATAGAATCACTTCGGTTACCAATGATGTGAATAGCGTTAAGAAAACTGTTGACGGAGTCAGTCAAGAAGTAGCTGGGGTTGGATCGAAAGTTGAGAATATTCAAAAGGAAGTATCCGAAACTGCTGCAGAGCAAAAAGAGAATTTTCGAAAATTAAACGAACTACAGACTAAAACTCTCAACGAAATTTTCACCCGGTATCAGGAAAATAAAATAAAGTTAGAACTAGAATTTACTCACAAGGGAGGTTTTTTAGGGGCAGAAAAAAAAGACAGATTTGTTATGGACACTATTATAATGGTTGATGGGGCTTTTGCTTATTCTTTGGTCCACGCTAGAGAAAGTCCATTCAGGTTAAATCCTCGGCCGCGTTCCTTGATTGAAGTTTCGGGTACTATTACCAGTCCAAAATTAAAAAAACCTATCAAAGTAAAAGAAGTTGCTTTTATGGATGATCCCAGAATTCTAATAATACCATTATATATTAACCCGGCTCAGTTAGCCAAGGAGTCCGAAATCGAAGTTTTTCAGGCACCGAAAAATCCCTATCTTTTTGCAGAAGCTGTGGTAGTTGATGCCAAAGAGGGTAGATTTGGACAAACTGATTTTATTCGTGATGACAGAGACTCCCGATACATAAAAGTAAGCCATAGCAATTTTGCTTTTGTAACTGGTGCATTCAACCCCAGTAAATCTGATATAGTTTTTTCTCAAAAAGGTGAATTACTTGGTATTATGGTTAATAATGACTATGCATTTCATGTTAAAAATTTGGGTGCCAGAATTCACAGCGGATCCCGAACTGAAATGGGCAATAGTTTTAACTCTTCAAAAACAAATTCGTTATTGCTTTCCTTGAATAAAAAACTTTTTGGATTGAATACGAAATTTCGTTAATTTCACTTTTATTTTTAACCCTTAAAATTAACTGGTGAATGTTAAAAGGCTAGTTGCACTAGTTTTGTAAAATGGAAAATTTCAATTTAAAAAACTCGATTTCAGAGAGAGGCTTTTTCTCAGGTATTATCGAATTACCATCTGATCGTGCTCATTGGAGTGTCACACTACTGTTCATACTACTTGCATATTTATTAAGTTTTTGGGTTCGTTTGGAATGGATTGATTTTGCACAGGCGAACTATCTGAATGAGAACGGTGAAATTGAGTACCTTAGACCAGATATGGTTAAAAATGGAGTGGCACTACCTAATACTCATGATAGTTTTTATTTTGGGAGTATACTCCAGAAAGCTCACCTGGGAATGCATCAGGAAAACAACCTGATTCCCAGTGTGTTTCAGAACGGAGTAATTACTTACCTACCCTATGTCTTGCTTCAGACTTTCCCCTCCCTTGAAATCGAAGTTTTATTACTATGGTTACCAGTTTGCGTTGCTGGGCTAGTATGTATCCCTATAGTTTTGATTGGGCGGTTGTATAATTGTTCACTTTGGGGATTTTTTGCTGCCTGTCTTGCAGGAGTTACTCATAGTTATTATAATCGAACTTTAGCAGGATATTATGATACGGACATGTTTTCCATTACTATCCCTGCTTTTGCACTTTTTTTTCTGTTAGCCGCATCCAGGAGGGAATCCCTTAGTTACCTTCTTGCCGGCGTTTTGACATTGTGCGTTGGCCGGTTTTTTTATGGCTCTATTCAGGCTATAACCTGTACCACCGTGCTGACTTTTCTTGTACTCAGGTGGGTAATTGTTTTGTTTGATTATTTTACTGTAACTCGATCAACAGAGACCCCAGTAACTAATAAACTTTTAAAATTAAAGTCGTTTAGTTTTGCCTGCAAATCTACCGTTTTCCTCGGTTGGGTCCTGATTGCTGAATCTTGGTCTCATGGTAAATCCATTGAACTAAATCCTACACTTTTTTTGCTTGGGCTTATTATTCCTGTACTGATCTTTATTTTGTTAAATATCTTTAAGGATGAAGTTTCTAAAGAAAATTCCAGTCACGGAGATCTTGCTAACTTTGATAAAAATAAAAGTAAGGTTTCAAGCTCTTCAATTATCACGAAACTTATCAGCTTTTTCGGCATTATTGTGTTATTCCTAGTTGTTTTGGGGGTAGTTCCATTTATAAATATCGGTCCCTTTTCAGGTACATGGTCTAAAGTAACTGGAAAACTTCAAAGTTATTCTGTGATTTCAGGACCAGCTGCAAAAAAGTTCGATTCCAGTAATTCAGCATATAATTTGAATTTCAAGGATGTGAAAACAACGATTCGCGAAGCGAGCGAAATTCCACCTGATGTTGTAAGAAATAGGATACTGTCAGACTCTCCATCCTGCTCCTGCCCTCGATGCTTACCAAATAAGGATAAAAAAGATGCTTTTATAATACCCACTGCATTTTTTGGTTTTGTGGGGTTATTTCTATTAATTATTAGATATTGGGAAATGTGTTTAACCCTGCCTTTTGCAGCAATAGCTTATTATTGTTTTTCAGGATCGGTTGGTTTGAGGTTTACTGTTCATGTTGGAAATGTTGCTTCCATGGGATTAGTTTTTCTCATTCTTGTCGTATTATGGTTTATTTTTAGAATAGTTGTTAGTAAATATTATCCTCATCGGGTAAAAGCGTTTGATTTGGCAAAGTATGGAACATGGGGCTTTGCAGCATGTTTCATTTGTTTCTTTGCAATTCCCAACATTCAGCATGCAAAAAATTACAATTCACATGTGGTTTACCCTATTAAAACGATAGAGGTCTTGGATAAACTTAATGAGGCCTCAACACCAAGAGATTTTGTTATTACTTGGTGGGATTACGGATCAGGATGCTGGTTTTATGGGCAAACGAGGACATTTACCTCACCAGCACATCAAACATTTGATAATTTTTTAACTTCTGAGATTTTACGATCAACCTCTCCATCCCGTGCCGTGAATTTATCTAGATTGAAAACAGAAACTTATGTCGCTCTACACGACGATCGAAAAGACGAAGATAAGGAATATAGCACAGCGGTTCAGGCTATTTTTAAAGATGGTACTGCTAACTTGGAGTTTTATCAAGGTTTGATGGCAGATGTAGCGAAGAGCGAGTATACGATGCCCAAAAAGACACGAGACAATTTTTTATTTTTACCTTATGAAATTTTAAGAATTTTTCCGACAATCTTAAGTTTTAGTTCTAGGAATCTTTATCTCAGTGAAAGCTCTACTTTAAATAAGTCTATGTTGAAAGAACCGCCAATGGTTATTCTAAAAAACGGAAGAAGAGAGGGGAGTTCGGTTATTTTTGATGGGAATTACAGGTTCGATAAGAGAGGGGATTTGCGTGTTACCGGAAATAAAAGTGGTATTATACCTTATGGACAAATATTAGAGGTCTCGGGAAATGGTGGTTCTGCTTCTCCTATAACTAATATTTTGTTTGAGGGATTAAACATTCCTGTCAACCCTAGTCCGAACGCTGCCCGGAGGCTTTTATTTATTAAAGAAGAAAAAGAGTTTGTAATTCTTTCTCCATCAACCTTTCGTTCGACTTTCGCGAAAAGATTTTTATTGGATAAATTTGATTCGCATTCTTACAAGCATCCATTATTTCATAAAAGTATTTTCCCCAAGAAACAACCCTACATGGCACAAGCAGATTGGGTTACTCAGTCAGGTCAGACACTGATACTGAATATGAGGGGTGGTTACCGAATTGAAGCAGATATCAGTACGAATTCAGCAAAGATACCAGGTGTTGAACAAGCTGTTTCTTTCAATTTCCATCGTCTCACCAATAAACCTGACGGGAGTTTGGTTAAAATCCCCACAAAAAAATTACCTAATGCTCGCTTTCATCTTGTTCAAGCCAATTTGCCGGTTTTTCTAAGTGATCGTTCGTATGAAATTCCACAAGGAGGCAAAAGCTTGCTTGATGTCGCAAAATTGCACGGTCTTGACCCAAGTGCTTTGGCTTCAGAGTCCGGGAAAGATTTAGATCATAACTTTAAAGAATTCTCTGAAATAATAATCCCTGCAAAGGGCTATGAATTACGTCCTGCGTTTTTCTTTATGGAAGACGCAGTTTTTTCTAGTGTTCTTATTCAAGGCTTTCTTATGGAAAATTTGGATCCTGCATTCTTTGAAAAAGTTTTTACTTCTCCATGGGGTAAAGTTTATAAGATGTTAAATTAATAATTATTAGCATAGGATGTTTTCAAAATTTATTGCTTGTAATCCCATTTTATCTAATTTTATATAAGACTATATTAAAGATGAAAAAAATTAGCCTAATTCCCCTATTCTTGTTCAGTTTTTTGTTTTTATACTCACAAGAACAAGACCCTGTTGTTGTTTCTGATCCAAAGGGAGCAATCATAATAGCCCAGATTGAGGGAGAAGTTTCAGTTATCAATAATTTAACAGGGGAAGCATTGCCAACTGATCGAGTGAAATCGGGTGGTTTATTGTTTGATGGTCACACAGTCAAGACTGGATCAAACGCAAAAGTTGTATTACTTCTTTCAAACGGCACTGTATCCACACTAAAAGCTGAGTCTGTATTGAACATTAAAAAATTTACCCAATCCCAGTTCGATCCGGGTACAGCAAAACTTTCAGAATTAGAGGGTGAACCGAGCTCATCAGATGTTCTGATTGACCTCAACATTGGTGATATGGTGGTTGATATTAAAAAACTCGATAAGAAGTCTAGTTTTAATATTGATTCCCCCGTTGGTACTGCCGGAATCCGTGGTACTCGTGTGGGCATGAATATTCAGCAGGCACCAGGAGGTGGATTCACTAGTAAAGTTACTGTTCCCCAAGGAATAATCTCTTTCACTCCACCCCCTCCACCTCCATCTCCCCCCGGTGTTGCACCACCCCCTCCTCCCGAACCTGTGCCTGTTTCCGCTGGGCAAGCTGTTACACCTTCTGTATCCTCTACTGGTACTGTATCTGCCCCTCCTGTTCCTGCTCCCGCCCCCCCAAGTGATTTAGCGGCGATTGATGCTGATTTAGATACTGCTGTAGCTACTACTGCAGATGTTTCTGTTGCTGAAGTTTCTTCTGCTGTAAATGAAGTTGCTGCAGAGGCTCCTCCTGAAGCTCCTGCTGAAACTGCACCTGCTGAGGAATCAGCTGAAGAACCTTCAGATGAACCTGCTCCTACTGACGAGCCATCTGACGAACCCAGTGACGAGCCGGCACCAACTGATGAACCTGCTCCTGCTGACGAGCCATCTGACGAACCTGCTCCTGCTGACGCACCAAGTGACGAACCTG
>JABGWZ010000088.1 GCA_018675995.1 Opitutia bacterium
AAGGGATAAGCCTAATACAATTGGCTTCATGGAGATGACCAGCTTTATTGATTTACAGTCCCTTGGTAATCATGGGGAAATTATCGGTGCGAAAGGGAGTAACGGGAAGTGTGACCGAACCGTCTTTGCGGTAGAGGTTACAAACTGGGTTGTCGGACCAAGCATAGCGAGCCGCAACAGGATTTTCTATTCCTTCTGCCCAGACCTCAACCTGATTCTTGCCGCGGAGTTTAGCTTGAGCCCAAACAAATTTCTGATTCTTCCCACAGATAGCAAACCCAACTGGATCACGAACATCAAAACAATAAAGTCCCTGTCCGACATCGCTAATAGTAAGAATTATCTTATTACCCTTGATTTCCATCGACTGGTAGCGTGGGCTTTGTGAGGGGATGTCTATGCCGTAGTCTTTATTCAGGGCATTACGAACAAGTCGGTTAGCCACTATTTGCTTATTCCTTGGATGAATGTCCCGTCCTTCTCCGACATCAATGATCACGGCTTCGCCCACATTCTTTAGTTTATCTAGGGTAAAAGTTTGAGCTTCTCTGAGTTCGGGCCAGTTTTCACTTATCGGTTCATCCTGTTCGTTTTGAAAATCTGCCAATTGTACCCAATAGAAAGGAAAATATCCCTGCTTCCATGCGTCACGCCAGGATTGAATCATTAGAGGGAAGACCTCTCGATAGGCATGTGCCCGATTTGAGTTACTCTCACCCTGATACCAAATTGCTCCCTTAATACCATATCCAATAATTGGATTAAGCACCCCGTTGTAGAGATTGGCAGGGCGGTGCTGACCGGTCATTTGATTTCGGGGAGCACGCGGACGACCACCTGGTTGGGATTTTCCATCCTTGCGTGCGGTTTGGGATTTTTCCTGCCACTTCTTGAGCTTCTCTTCGTAAGTGGCGAGAAGTTTGTTGTAATCAAAAGTTTTTTCAGTCTCACTCCATTGATCCATGTAAGGCTTTGCGACAGGAAGTTTGTTCAGGCGGTCGCGCGGAATCCAGGCTTCACAGGCGGATCCGCCCCATGCATTGTCGATCAGACCAATCGGCACTCCCAAAGCCAAGTGCAAGCGTCGGCCAAACAGGTAGCCCACGGCGGAGAAATTTTTGGCAACCTCAGGAGTGGTGATTTCCCATCGTCCATTAAAATTGATTTGCGGTTCCTGTGTACCCACTTGTGGCACACTGATCAGACGAAGGTTAGGGTAGTTTGCGGTCATGATCTCCAAATCCGCATCATCGGAATTACCCAAAGCCCAACCCATATTTGACTGTCCAGAGCATAGCCATACTTCACCAATTAGGATATTTTCGTAGGTTAGGGATGAGCTTCCCTGTATAGTCATCTTTTTGGGCGATGTTGATGCTTTCATTGGATCGAGGATTACTTTCCAATAGCCATTCGAATCTGCTTTCGTTTTATGAGATTGTCCAGCAATCTCGAGAATAACTGATTCCTCAGGACTGTCCCATCCCCAGATTGGATTTTTATGATTTTGTTGAAGAACCATATTATTTCCAATGACCGCTGGGGTTTTAATCTGCGAAAAGCTGACATGAGAAGTTGCCAGAATTACAAATAAAAACAGGCAGGCGTTATTAAGATTTCGTGACCAATCGGACGGATTAGATTTCATTAGAGCTAGAACAAAATGGCTAAGTGGAATGGTCAAGTAACAATCCATGAATAAGATTGTTTTTTTCAACAGGTTTAGGCTTTGAATGAAAAATCGATTACAAATACATCTTCGATTATAGGTCTCAGTTGGGAAACAAATTCCTGATGTTTGGGGTGTGGGAGGTATTCCTTTCTCGCTTGCTCGTTGAGGAAAGTGATTACGAAACAATGTGAAAACCCCTTATTCAGGTTTTCGGGACTGTTGTTTTTACCCCCACTGATTGATAGAACATCCGGGATCTTGTCCTTGAGCATCAGGAATGAATTTTGTAATTTTTCAATCTCTTCAATTTTTGCATCTTCCTTAAATTTAAAGCTTACAACATGTTTTATTGGGTCTTGTTTTGATAGGTTTTTTTCTGCAATCATTTTTATGGTATTAAAAAGTTACTTTGGAGTAAGAATATCGATCTTTTATTCACCCCTCTCTTGACTTGCACGCAATCCTTGTCAAAATAGAATACATGACAACTGAATTTGATTGGTTTATGGTAACAATGCCTATCTTTGCTCTTATAGTTTGGGCAATTGTGATGGTAGGCTCCATGGAAAAGCAGCCAAAGTTTCTGGATGGTGTAATGGCCAAAAAGTTATTCGGAGTAGTTTTTGTCGGTTTTTTCGGTATCGGAGTCTTAGTTTCTTTTTATTATATGATTCTCCGCTTTGTTGAACTTCTTGGTAATTACTGAGTATTGTTCCATTCTTCGAGTTGGTCTGCGACGACCTCAAGCATTCAGCCAAACTTCTTGTATTATTCTCAGTTTGGAATGTAGATGCGTTCTACCCCAATTGTGACTCACTTGTTTGGATTTAAAAATATCAATAATCTTTACATCCTGAGCCGAAAACTCGACAAGTGGCACGGGAGTGCTTAACAGTTCTGGTTTGCCCAGAAACTATGGGCATCGTGATCTGAATAATTAACTTAACGATTTTTTGGTGTGTTTGGATACATGTTCTGTTTAGGTGGTCCGATTATTTCATTTCTAAAATTTTACGAATCAGGTCGGTTTGCCTGACTAAAGTTTTATTATTGCGAATAGCCATAGCAAAAGCCGCGGGATCGCCTACAAAAATCACTTTCTTCTTGGCCCTGGTTAAACCGGTATAAACCAAGTTTCTTTGTAGCATCATAAAATGTTGCTTTAGTAGAGGAAAGATCACGACCGGGTACTCGCTACCCTGACTTTTATGCACTGAGATTGCATAGGCTGGTTGAAGGTCTGTAATTTCCATTCTTTCGTAAATAATCCTTCTCCCTTCAAAAAGAATTTCAATTTTTCCATTTACTGAATCAACAGAATCAATAATTCCCATATCTCCATTGAAAACATCTTTATCATAATTATTACGGGTTTGAATGACCCTGTCTCCTTCCCTAAACAAATTGAACCCCATACTATGCGTAGCACCATGGGGGTTAATGGAATCCCGTATTTGGTCATTTAAATTTCCGATGCCAGCAATTCCTCTGTGAAGAGGTGCTAAAACCTGAACATTATTATTTGGATCAATGGAAAATTTTTTAGGGAGAATTTCCTTTAGAAGGAGGGTGATGTGGGAAACACATTCTTCGGGAGAGTTCGCCCGAATAAAGTGAACATCATGTTGAGGATTTAATCCACTGGGATGATCGAGCGGGGTGGGCGGATTGGTCTTTCCTTCAAGAATACCATGAGCCAGGCCAACAATTCCGCTGTCTTCTGCCTGCCGAAAAGTGACCGCTAGGCGAGTTACTTTAAAAAGTTTTGAGACAATTAAATCCTTTAAAACATTTCCGGAGCCTACGGAAGGCAGTTGGTCGGCATCCCCAACGAGCAAAAGATGAGATTGAGCTGGGATAGATCGAACCAGAGCTGCAGCAAGACGTAGGTCTAGCATACTTGCTTCATCCATTATAATAAAATCACATGTTAGTGGTTTTTTTTCATTTACGGTAAATCCGCCTTGGCTTGGGTCAAATTTAAGCAGGCGGTGAACAGTCTGGGCAAAGTAGGAGCAACTTTCTGCCATTCTTCTCGCTGCCCGACCGGTTGGTGCCACGAGTAAAACCTTGGCTTTCTTTGCCCTGAGTATTGATACAAGGGCACGCAAGATTGTCGTTTTACCGGTTCCTGGACCACCGGTAAGAATAGAAACCTTTGCAAGCAAGGCTTCTCTAATACCTTCTGACTGAGCATCTGCAAATTCGAAGCCTGCTTTGTCTTGTGCCCAAGCAATTGCTTTTTCTGTCTGGATTGGTGGTAGAGAAGAACGGGTTTTGCTAAGGTTTATCAAGGACCTGGCCAGAGTAATTTCGGCCCGAGCAGTAGATGGAAGTTGGAGCCAATCTTCTTTAGAAGTTATTAAGTCGGCACTTTCAACAAGAGAATCAATTATTCTATCAATTTCGTTGGAATCAGATTCAAGTAAATTCGCACATTGAATAACCAATTCCCTTCGTTCCATATGATTATGGCCCTGATCTTCAGCTTCTTGAATAGTGTGCAGAATTCCGGCTTCAATTCGCTTGGGACCATTATTCGAAAGACCAAGATTGAGGGCGATTTTATCAGCAGTTTTAAACCCAATTCCCTTTACTTCTCGAATAATTCGGTAAGGGTCAGTTTCAAGAACTGTCTTGGCTGAATTTCCATATTTTCTTACTAGACGAAGGCACAGAGCATCAGTTACACCATAGGTTTGAAGAAACATCATTACTTCACGAACTGCTTTTTGTTCTTGCCATGCCTCCCTGATATTTTTGATTCGCTTTTTCCCAATACCACCAACTTCTCGAAGTCGTCCGGAATCTTCTGAAATTACATTAAGTGTATCAGCACCAAATTTATCGACGATTTTGTTGGCATAGGTTTTACCAATTCCTTGGATTAAGCCACTGGCGAGATATTTTCGAATTCCGTATGCAGATGCAGGGAGTTTGCTTTCGAAAGAATCAAATGAAAATTGCCGTCCGTGCTTCGGGTGATTTACCCACTTCCCTTTTAGGGCTAAGGTTTCACCACATTGGACTTTGGGTGCTTTTCCTACTACTGCAACCTCTGCTGACTTATCATTTCCTTTGAGTTTTCCGATAAGAAAACCGTTTTCTTCGTTATAAAAAGTTATTCTTTCAAGGACCCCCTCTAATCCCATATCATAATCTTTACTCTTTTCTTTTGTAGCCATATTTTTAGCTAGTTCAGACTGGTATTCAAAGCAAGTTTTCGGTCTTTAATAATCGATACCAAAGCTCATTCCAAGTTCGTGGAAAGTTTGATCGTCAAACCTTTGGGTTTCAGTTTGTCCATCAAATTGATAGTAAAAGAGGGTATGAAAGAAATCGTTCCATTGAATTCCCAGTCCGGACAGAAATGAGTAGTAAAAAACCACATCGGATTGAGTCAGCATTTGTTCTTCTATCTTTAGTTCTCTCTCTGAAAAAGCTATGCCCATTGAGATTTTATTTTTAATAAAAATACGTTCGGTTAAATTAGGTTCCCATCCGCCGTTAAATGAAAGAGCAAATAGGCGATTTTGACCGAAAGCATTTATCTGCCCAGTTTCAACTAGGTGAATATAATTTGCAGTTCTCCCTTCAATGGTATCATCGACCCTGATACCGGTTATCTTTTTATTTTCGTATACCTTTGTGCCAAATGTAGTGCCGAGAAAAAAAGAATCGAATTTCCTAAGGTATTCTATACTGAGTTGCTGACCTTCATGAAATTGAATTCCATATTTTCTAAAATTTGACTTATTTGGAATTGTAAAACCGTAGTAAAAAGAAAAAGAATTTCTTTTCGAATGATCATCAGCAATAAACTCGTTTTGGGATTCTTCCTCTCCAGTCCTTTTTGTTAAGTTTTCATTTTCTTTGTCATAGTTGGGTTTCTCCTTTGATCCTGTGGCTAATTTGGACTCCCGGTTCCCATTGTTAGTTTCCGGATGGTAAGGAGGTTGGATCACTTCATCAAGGTACTGAGCGGGTTCAGGTAATTGAGTATTTCCCTGGGTACAATTAGCAATAATTTCTTCGTTAAGGGAATCGAGTTTTGAATTTAAAGAATCTACTTCTTCTAAAACCTGATAGTTATCAGTTCTAATTATCTCTTGTTTATTTGGAAATATAGGCAAGCCTTTCTTGTCGAGTAATTTTTCAGTACTTGATTTATTAGGTGGTGAGGTTCTTCCGTTATTCCTGAGCGATAATATTTGAGCATTTAAAGAATCAATTTTACTTTGTATTGCATTAAGTGCTTTGGATCGCTCGTTGCTCTGCACAGTTGTATATGAAAAAAATGAGAGAATGCATAAGTGAAAAAAGATTTTTCTCATACTTTTCTCCTAATTACCATAGAGGATCACCCCGCCAATTCCCTTTAGTTTCTCTTTCTCCAGTAAACTCGATTTCATTATTCTGATAATCGTTTCATCTTCATCACCAGCATAGTCCTCAAGAATTTTTTGAAGCAGATCAAGTATGACCCATTTGTTTTGCTGAAAATCATAGTATTTCTTTTCCTTAAGAAACTTATGATCAAAAAACAGCCAATCTGCTGTGTCATAAGAAAAAAAGTACGGGTAAGACGATTCTGATGTCCACAACCAATCAAAGCCTTCATGCCAAAACCATCCGGATGTGGGTGTTACTTCAATTGCATACATCCAACCCAATAACTCGTGATATATCCAATTCGATTCTGTTTCAAAAAAAGTACCAAACCAATCTGAAATGTACCAGGAAGAAGCTAACTTCCCTGATCTAAATAATGTGAGGTGTGAAATTTCACGAAATATTGGTGCAATAGGAGCATCGGTCTTTGTAAAGTGCAAAGATTTTGCACTGGCGAATGTTTCATCTAGAATCGGGTTGTGCAGGGGATTGTTCGAACTTGTGAATTCAGCGCGAAGCCAAGCGTCTTCTGAAGAAACTGAAACTAGGCTATGCCTTTCTTTCCAAGCCTGATTCGTTAGATCGATAACAATTTTAAAATCTCTAGTTGAGTTGTTTTCTCGGATTAGTAACACACCTTTAGAATTATAATCCGTTGTGAAATAACGAGCTACTGTAAACGTTGCAGGATCTGAATTTTCCCATGCATACTTCTGATAATATGCCCAATCGCTCAAGTTTGAGTAAAAATCTTCTGATTCTATTACCAGAGATTTGAAAGAATCTGTAGTTTCGAGAGACAAGTTATATTTTGCATTAGTTGAAATATTTGACTCATTATAATTTTCAAAAAAATCAACAATCGTATTTTCCTTAACCAAAAATTCAATAGGGCCATCGGTAATTGTGCTGTTAAGTTCGCTCCCTATTTCGTTGTGAGGTGTGATGGATTCGTTGAAGATATTATCAGTTGGAGGGTCGAAGCTTTCATCATATTCAAATGTTTTTGCGATAGAAAGTGCAACAGGGTAGAACCCGTCAATAACTGGGTCTTGAAAACCGCTCATTAAAATCTTTAGCCAGCCATGATCTAGTGCATTGTCACTTTCATCGTATCTTTCCGTCCACTCGTCTGTGCTTACATCCAAAGCAATAAAGTAATCCTGAACCGTTCCAAGTTGCCTTACAATTGCTATACCATTGTGTTCGCCATCGTCAGTGGTGAATTTTTGAATAGAAACGAGGCTTCCTTTATCTTCCGACGTCCAAGTTGCCTGTTGATAGGATGCCCATTCGTTTAAGCTTTTAAAACGAGCTTCCGTGTATGCAGCAATGTTTGTTGAAATCAAGTTTGAAACATCATTTAGATTATACTGAGCTTTGGTTATCGAATCCCGCTCAATGTAGCCTTGATTCCAGTCAATTTGTATTTCGGAGGGAATCGAAAACGAAATCGGACCGTCTTTTATTACCCTGTCTAGAGACAGGTTCGAATTATTAGCATATGATGTGTTTATTTCATTTACTAAAGGCAGTGTTGTTACAATTGATTGGTTGAAGTCAAATGTTTTGGCAATTTGGAGTGCGGTTGGGTAAAAACCATTGTTTATGGGATCATTGAATCCGGATATTTGTAGTCTCAGCAGTGGTAGATTTTCGGAGAGATAATTTAAACTGTTTCTCGACTCCCATGCTTCATTATTTAGGTCAATTCCGATATAATAATCGCGGGTAATTCCAGTTTCACGGACAATTGAAATTCCTTGAAACCCAGAAGGCGTGGTGAAATAAGTAGATGAATAAATTCTTCCATTTGGTGAATTTTTCCAGGAAGATTGTTGAATGCTTGCCCATTGATCAAGAGTTCTGTTTTCGAAATCTGTAAAAATGTGCATTGAGGTGGCAGGGTAACTAGCATCCGCAGTGATACTAAACTGTGACTGTCTATCCAAACCGACTGCAATTGCAGGAGCAATTGACTGGCTTGGGTCGTAAATTAATGCAAGTTGGCCAACTGTGCTCGAATCAAATTCATGATAACATTCAAGAATGTTAACATTTGTATCTTCTGAAACAAAGAACGAGAGCGGGCCATTTTTTATGTGTCGGGTTAGGGAAATTATGCTTTCAGCTTGATCATTAGAATTATTCAAATCGAGGTTTACAGAATCTCCAATTTGGAGGTTTTCCAGTTCGGGTAAAATTTTGTTTGGATTTGGAATCCCTTCAGTAAATTGAATCTTATTGGCAATGTTCTTAGCTTCCTCAAATGCAGGTTTGTTTTGATTTAAACCAAAATCGGAAAGAAGAACCGATACACTTAACCATTGCTCATCATTGCCCTTGTATCCAGTGGTCGTTCCATCAAAGTGAAATTTGTAATAGGTTTCAGTTACCCCTTTTGTTTCTACTTGGTATTGTAGTCCGTAAGACTGTGATCCAGAAGACGAAATAAAGTATTGCTTTCTAACTATTTCCCCTCCAATGGATTGGGTATATTCGATGTCTTTGTCGAGTTTGTGGTCCAGGAAATGGAAAATAGAAGCTTCATATTCTGCAGTAACATGAAATTCTGTTGAAAAACCTTCAGCAAGAGTTGCTGTAGCAATATTTAATCCTATGTCAGTAATTGTAACCGTTACCCATGAACTTTCCAGTTCGAGTTCAAAGAAGTTATTTTTTAATATGTTCTCCTCAACGCGAAGGTTTGTTTTAGCAAACGCTTTGCAAAAAAAGGAAAAACAAAAAATTATGGGCAATATGAAGATTATCTTCATATTTTAGATACTGATGTCCAAAATTATCCTGAGCAAACTTAAATTGAATAAAGTGTACCTCAAGGTAGTGTTGTTAAAATAGCCTATTGATAGCACTTACCAGTGCCAGAATTCCACTTTTTTCAATACTTGAATCAATTCCACAACCGTATTTAGTTAAGCCTGAATCGTTTTTCAATTGAATGTAGGTAGCAGATCTTGTTGCAGAACCTTCGCCAATCGAATGTTGACGATAATCAGTCAGTTTAAAGTTCTTTAATTCATTTTGATCAAGTGCCTGTACGAATGCATTGATTGGTCCATTTCCCTTCCCCTTGATGTTGATTTGCTTTCCTTTGAAAGTAATCTTGGATGAAATGATTAAGCTTTCATTATCTTGCGGGTCTTCAGTGGTAGAGTAAGAGATCAACGATAATGGTTCTATTTTGTTAAGGAATTCGTTCTGGAAGATTTGAAATACATCCTGTGCATTTAACTCCTTGGATTCAGAATCGGCTTTATTGTTAACAAACTCGCCGATTTCGATATGCATTTTCTTGGGAAGATCGAGCCCGAACTCACGAGACAAGATGTATGCTACCCCACCTTTTCCACTCTGACTATTAATTCGTATAATTGCCTCGTAAGAACGCCCAAGGTCACGGGGGTCGATCGATAAGTAGGGGACCTGCCAGTGTGTGTCATTTGAATCACCTTCTTTTTCTCGGATGTCCATCCCTTTTTTAATCGCGTCCTGATGTGAACCGGAAAAAGCGGTGAATACAAGATCACCTGCATAGGGGTGGCGTTCATGGACTGACATCCCAGTGGTCCTTTCATAAACTTCCTTAATATAATCAAGCTTTTTAAAATTCAATTCTGGATACAGGCCTTGGGCGTACATGTTTAAAGCTACAGTTACAATATCTAGGTTGCCGGTACGCTCACCATTGCCAAAAAGCGTACCTTCAACACGGTCGGCACCCGCAAGTAAACCAAGTTCTGTGGCAGCTGTTCCAGTTCCCCGGTCATTGTGCGTATGCAAACTTATAATCGCCTTATTTCGTTCCTTCAAGTTAGTACAGAACCACTCGATCTGATCAGCGTGTACATTTGGAGTAAAAAGTTCAACCGTTGCGGGTAGATTCAGAATAATTTGATTTTGCTCGGTCGGCTCCCATGCATCCATAACCGCTTCGCAGACTTCGAGGGAATACTCCACTTCAGTATCAGAAAAACTTTCCGGAGAATATTCAAGCTGGATATCGGTCTCAGGGAGTTCGGTCAGAAACTTTTTGACCAGCTTTACTCCATCCACCGCAATATTTTTTATCTCTTCCTTGGATTTTCCAAATGTTACCCTACGCTGGAGTGGTGAGGTTGAATTGTAAAGGTGAAGGATTGCTTTTTGTGCACCCTGTAAACTTTCAAAACTACGCTTGATCAAATGTTCGCGTGCCTGAGTGAGTACCTGTAATGCAACGCCCTCGGGTATAAGTTGATCATCAATTAATTTCCGCGCAAAATCAAATTCAGTCTGAGCGGCAGAAGGAAATCCAATTTCGATCTGCTTGAATCCGATGTCGCAAAGTAGTTTGAAAAGTTCCAACTTTTCCTTAACACCCATTGGTATTGGAAGTGCCTGATTGCCGTCCCGTAAGTCCACGCTGCACCAATGAGGAATTCGGTCGATTATACGGTTTGGCCATTGCCGGTTAGGGAGATCGATTGTTCCCCATGGGCGATACTTAGTGATGGGATGCGATTGCATTACTAAAAACTATTATAGGAATTTGACTCGATTGAAAAGGGGAAAGCCTTGGCTAAATGATGATTGCGAAGAATTTTCATTTATTTAGTATCTTTACATCTCAGCATGAATGTCACAGAAAATAGTCCACAACTTAATGGTAAAACCATTGCTCTTGGGGTATCTGGTTCAATTGCGGCCTATAAGGCAGCGGATTTGATCAGTGAATTGAGGAAGTCCGGGGCAGATGTCCATGTAGTAATGACGGATTCTTCAACAAAGTTCATTTCTGCACTTACTTTGGGCACACTTTCCCGTAACCCTGTTCTCACTTCGTTTTGGGATGAAGAAGGATGGCAACCCGGGCACATCCAACTGGCAGACAAGATCGATCTTTTATTGGTCGCTCCCGCCACAGCTAATCAAGTGGGTAATTATGCGAATGGCTTGGCCCCCGATCTTTTGGGTGCGATTTATTTGGCGACGAA
>JABGWZ010000058.1 GCA_018675995.1 Opitutia bacterium
ACTCTCATTTTATGGGATTATATGAAGTTTTTATAATATCGATCACACCGAGTTATAAATAACATAAAAATGAAGTACATTTTCATTAATCAGAATTCAAACGAAAAAGGTGGAATTACGACATTATCAGAGCATTTCCACAAATTTGAGCCAGATAGCATAATCCTCAATTTGAACGCCGATAGAACGGATTTTTCTGATTCTCGCAGAAAATTCGTCTCAGCGGATGTGAGCCATCGACCCGATAGCGTAAGCGAAGCCATAAGTTCGATGGTATGTCTTTTGGCCCAAGAACAATTCCTCCTGATTCCGAATTATGGTCAAATCGCTCACGCGTCGGTCGCTCTTGTATTGGCCGAAAACAAAAACTGTAGGATTTTGGGAATTGCTCACAACAATCAAGAAGCCGCATATGAGATACTTGCAAACTTCTCACTAACAATCAGCCAATACATTGCCGTTAGTAAATGGGTACTTCGAGAACTTTCCACCAGAGTCAGTGACAAAAAAATAAACTACCTTTATCCTCTCACCACCACGAGTCCGAAGCCTTCAGTCCATGATGATGACCGAAGCCTTAGACTCATTTACGCATCAAGGCTAACGAATGTAGACAAGGAAGCTCTTCGTTTGATCCCTCTAATCAAAGCTTTACTAAATGTTGGATTAACCTTCTCCTTAGATATTTTCGGAGACGGACCCTGTAAGAATGAAATTCAGAAATTTTTAGATACTTTAGAACACGTCGGCTCCAAAATTACCATGCATGGAGACAGACCCCAAAAGACTATAGAAAAAGCCTTTTCTAAAGGAGACATCTTTGTCTCCCTTTCCAGCGAAGAAGGCTTTGGTATGGCTATAGCGGAAGCAATGAGTGCTTGCCTAGTTCCGGTTATTATGCGTTTCAACGGAGGGATTTGCGAAATACTAAAAGATGGCGAAAACTCCATAATGCTCGAGCAAAAAGACTTCGAAGGTTTCGCGGGAAAAATTGCTGAATTGTCTAAAGACAGACAGCTTCTACGAAAAATCAAGGACAATGCCCGGAAAAATATTAAAGGCTTTCAAGATGAAAAATTCTTTTTTCGTACCTTTCGTGAGATCGCAGAGGCATGCTTTCGCGAAAAACGACCAAAGTTCACAATACAAAAAGTTACCTCAATGGATCCAATGAATCGCTCTCTGAAAAGGGTTGTTGATAAGGTTAAAAAAAGAAAACTCGGAAAAGTCAATGTCTTTGGAGGCGGCTTGTTTGGAAGAAGATTTATCGACGAGATTCGAAAGTTCGGCGTTGAAATCGGATGTATTTACGACTCCTCTAATAAAGAAAATGGGAAGTCTTATGAATCAATAATTTATCGTTCTCCCAACCAGCTTATCGACGATAACCCTATCGTGGTTTGCTCAATTGAATCAAGCGGCGAGATCGTGAATTTTTTATCCGCATTGAATGTGAATCGGTCTCGTATCATTGTTCCATGAAACCCATGAACAAGATAAAAATACTACTTCTTACCGACTTCCACAGAGGAAGTTATAAGGTTGTAGGTGAACTTTACTACAAAACACTTAGCCCCTTCCATGTTGTCGAGCATCTACCTACGCCGGAAAAAGAACAAGATAGGATTGCCTTAGCTGAACGGTTTCACTCCGGAATCGTCTTGCACAACACCCTAGGCAAGGGGTTTATTCCAATAGATGGTTGCTACAATGTAGCGATACCTCACCATGAATGGAGTGAGTACCCAAAACCCTGGATACACTTACTCGACAAGTTTGATGAAGTTTGGACTACAACGGACCATGTAAAGCAAGTGCTGGGTAGAGGAAATCTTAAAAGACCAAGTTTCTTTATTCCACCCGTGCTAGATCAAGAGCATTTCATCCCCAAAAATGATTGGAAGATAGAAGGTACACCATGTTTTTATTTTGTCGGAGAAGCCCATTTCAGAAAAGCTCACCATCTGCTCATGCAGGGTTTCATGAATGCTTTTCCACAAGTTGGGAAGGCTCGATTGACAATTAAAACCTCTCCGTCTTGTTCTTGGTCAAGTCCAAGAGAGGATATAATTATTATCAAAAAAGAGTGGAGTCGTGCAAAACTTTTGGCTGAATATTCGCGACATGACTGTTTTATTTCTGCTAGTCTTGGCGAAGGGTTAGGTCTACCTGTCGCGGAAGCAATTATGGCTGAGTTACCGATATGCGCAAATTTTTGGGGTGG
>JABGWZ010000233.1 GCA_018675995.1 Opitutia bacterium
AGCATCATGGGAACCCGCCTGACCCAAGGATGAAAAAAGCTGCTCTGGCAAGGAATATTACCACCGGGGGAACCGCTAGGATGGCAAATAACGAAGATTTCAAAAACGCCGATCTTTTGCTTACCATGGATCATTTCAACTTTTCGGAACTCTCAAAATTGGTTCCAGAGCCTGGGTTGGAATCCAAAATCAAGCCTTTCTGTGATTATATCCGATCTGATGTGGACGAGGTTCCGGACCCTTACTATGGCGGGGAGTCAGGATTTGAAAATGTACTCAACCTGCTCGAGGAAGGGTGCTTGAATCTTCTCAACGAACTCGAAGAGCAATTGAAGACAAAAAAATAAAGATAGTCCGTTGGAAGATTTGCCCATTATAGCGAGTTCGATTTCATCTGCGATCGGACAAGAATATCAAGTTGTTGACTTCAGTCCGGTTTCAGGTGGTTGCATAAATCAGTGCTTTCGATTGTCATCCAAGGATCAAAAATCCTTTTTCCTTAAAAAAAATAATAGGGAATTTCTACCTTTTTTTAAATCCGAAGCCAAGGCTCTCGAAGAAATAAAACTTACCAAGAGTGTTCGCGTGCCCAAACCGATTTGCTTTGGAGAGGGTGATCATTCCTCTTTTTTGGTTATGGAATATATTGAGGAAGGAAAACCGGGTAAGAATGGGCAGGAATTGCTCGGAAAACAACTTGCCGAGTTGCACCTGCAGGTTAAACCTTTTTTTGGTTGGGAAATGGACAATTGTATTGGTGCCACTTCACAACCAAATCCATCCAATGATAATTGGGTCTCTTTCTACCGAGACTATAGGCTGCTTCATCAATTTGATCTGGCCCGGGGAAAAGGCTATTCCTTTAAGGGTGAGGAGCGGTTGCTTGAAAACATTGGTGCCTTTTTCAATGATTACACCCCTCAGCCTTCTCTTTTACACGGTGACCTTTGGGGTGGGAACTCTGGCTTTACTGATGCTGGGGAACCCTTTATTTTTGATCCTGCATCCTACTATGGTGACCGCGAAACCGATCTTGCTTTCACTTATATGTTTGGGGGGTATGACTCTTCCTTTTACCAAGGATATGAGGATATCTTTCCGCTTGATTCTGGATTCCCTGTGCGTAAAACACTCTACAATCTTTATCACGAACTCAATCACCTTAATTTATTCGGCAGAGGCTATGAAAGCTCTTCACAATCAAGTATTAACCAACTGATAAACCAACTCCCTTGAAAAAAGATATTAAAGAAGTATTACTCACTAAGGAAGTCATCCAGGAACGAGTGATGGAGATGGGTCAGGAAATTGACCGGCATTTCCATGGGCGGGAAATCATTATTATTACTCTGCTCGATGGTGCTATCGTATTCACCGCCGATCTCATTCGTAACCTCGCTATCCCACTTCGTTTAGATTGCCTCCGGGTATCGAGTTATGGCGACTCAACTGATCCGGAAACCGCACCGCGAATTCTAAGTTCACTCAAATCCGATGTCTCCGGCAAGCATGTCTTAATCGTCGACGACATTCTGGATACCGGAAATACATTGCAGAGTGTGAGTAATGAAGTGCTATCACAAAAACCCGCCTCAGTTCACTCCTGTGTATTTTTGGATAAACCTGATCGAAGGGAAAACGGTTTCAAGGCAGACTGGTCAGGCTTCTCAATACCCGATGAATTTGTGGTTGGCTATGGCTTGGATTATGCCGGCAGGTATCGTCAACTCCCCTACGTTGGCACCCTAAAACCATCGATCTACAGTTAAAAGAAAAAAGATGTGAATAATCCTATTCGAAAAACCTATGATTGGACATTGAGTCTAGCGAAAAAAAAATCCGCAAGTGGCTGGCTTGGTGCAATTTCTTTTGCCGAAGCTAGCTTCTTTCCGATCCCCCCTGACATTCTCCTCATTCCACTTTGCCTGGGAGCAATCCGAAAAGCACTTTTTTTTGCCACTGTGTGTTCGGTTGCATCTGTCTTGGGTGGACTGGCAGGGTACGCGATTGGGTACTTTGCATGGGATGAATTACAGCCTTATTTTTATCAATATGTCCCTGGCTTTACAGAGGAGAAGTTTGGTCGGATTGCAGAATGGTACGCAGAATGGGGATGGCCACTGGTCTTCCTTGCCGGGTTTTCCCCGATTCCTTATAAAATATTCACAATTGCAAGCGGAGTTCTGGGGATGGCTCTTTTACCCTTTACCCTTGCATCTGCGGTAAGCAGATCTGCCCGTTTCTTTTTGGTCGCCCTATTGATCGCAAAGTTTGGAGAACCGATGAAGGAACAAATGGACAAACACTTTAACAAACTGGCACTCCTTTTCGGACTATTACTGGTTGGTGGATTCCTTGTTTTAAAGGTTCTACTCAAGCATTAACCAAGTCCGGTATTGCCCGAGTAAAAGCACCTCCGGCAGAGAGAAATGTAACGCTCATTTCCACCGATTTCAATTTGCTCTCCATCAGTTTCCATTCTCCCGTCCTTATTCACACGGGCATTCATAGTCGCTTTTTTCCCGCAGTGGCAAACTGTTTTTATCTCCTTAATCTCATCCGCCCATCCCATCAAAAACTTACTTCCCTCAAATACCTTACCCTGAAAGTCTGTCCTTATTCCATAAGTTAAAACGGGAATTCCGAGTTCATCGACGACTCTGTTCAATTGCATAACCTGTTCCCTGGATAAAAACTGAGCCTCATCAATTAAAACACAATCAAGTCCTGTTCGTTTTTGCTCCCCCTCAATAATGGCGAACAACTCATCCCCTTTTTCAAAAGTCAGTGCTCCTTTTTTTATCCCGATCCGTGAACTGATTACCCCCACTCCTTCCCGGTCATCCAATCGGGCGGTAAATAAAAGTGAATTCATTCCCCTTTCAAAGTAGTTATGGTCAGCCTGCAGCAAAGCGGTGGACTTGCCCGCATTCATTGAAGAGTAATGGAAATAAAGTTTCGCCATAATAGAGTATGGAAAACCTACACCGGGGAGTGGCTAAAAATCAACCCTCTTCGGTCTGCAGTCGCTCCATATATTCAGTAACATTACAGGTCAGCATCCTGGTTTTATTGGGAGAAACCTCAAGGACCTTGGTCACCACGCTATCAAGAAATGACCGGTCGTGACTTACGATTAAAGCGGTTCCATCAAATAAATTCAGTGCCTCCTGCAAAACCTCCTTGCTTCGAATATCCAGGTGGTTGGTCGGCTCATCCATGATCAGGAAATTGCATGGTTTCATCAGTAACTTAGCCAGTGCCACCCGGTTTCGTTCACCACCGGAAAGTACGGAGGTTTTCTTAAACACATCGTTTCCACTGAACAAAAGTGCACCAAGAGCAGCCCGGGGGTTCGCATTCGGGTTGTCATGCAATTCCTCCTCGACCTCGGCAAGTACTTCGTTATCGGGGTTTAATTCCTCAGCCTGATGCTGGGCAAAATATCCAATTACCGTATTTACTCCCACATCCCGTGTACCCTCTTGGTACGTTTCAACACCGGCAAGAATTCGGGCCAAAGTTGACTTTCCCGCTCCATTTACTCCGACCACTGCGATCCGGTCGCCCTTTTCAATCCGAAGGTCCAGCCCGCTAAATACCTCCAGTTCATCGTAGGCTTTGCGCAAACCCTCGACCTCAACAACTTTATGACTTGCTGGTGGACTTGGAGGAAAACGGAAATAGATTTTTTTCTCCTCCGCTTCTGGCTTAACAACTTCCATTTTCTCAAGTGCTTTAATTCTACTTTGCACCATAGCGGCTTTTTTAATGTTCGAACGAAAGCGGTTAATAAATTCTTTCTCCTTCTCGATTTGTTTCTTCTGACTTACATAAGTCTTTCTTTGCCTTTCCTTTCTAGCCGCACTTTCAAGTACATAAAAAGTATAATTCCCCTTGTAATTGATCAGGTCTCCCATCTTCAATTCCATAGTCCGGTCTGTAACAGTTTCCAAAAATGCCCGGTCATGTGAAATCACCAGAATCGACCCTTGGTAATGCTTTAAGTAATGCTCAAGCCAATTCTGTGCGACCACATCAAGGTGATTGGTTGGCTCATCAAGGATTAACAGAGAGGGTCCCTGAAGCAATAATTTGCCAAGCGCAATCCTCATTTGCCAACCACCGGAAAATTCATCCACCTGCCGGTCCATATCCTCCTTGGAAAATCCCATTCCAGTGAATACCTTATCAATTCGGACATTCATTTTTTCCGGTTCATACGCAGCGAGTTGTTCCTCCCATGCACCCATCAGATCAATCAAGTCGTAAAACTCTTCGGTATCCGGTTCCATCTCGCCGAGTTCCTTTTCCGCTTCATCCAATTTTGCTTTCAACGCATTCGCATCGGCAAAAGCCTTGCCCGCCTCTTCCCGTAAGGAACAGCCTTTCACTGAAATTCCGTC
>JABGWZ010000100.1 GCA_018675995.1 Opitutia bacterium
GCACACCTATGGATGGTTTGAGGATGCTACTGAATTCGATAAAGCCATCCTCGCCGCTCAATATATGCACATGACATTTGCCCAGGCCGAAGCCAACGCATTTTTGTGGTGGGGTCTCCTTTATTCTCTGGCTCCAGATCGAGTAAAGCATGTGAAAACCCGACAAAAACACCGTGATGAAGGTCTTGTCTTGGTAGAGGAAAAAAGAGGAGCGAATGGTTATCAAAAATTTCTCGAAAAAACCAAGAAGTTTTACTTCTTTAAACAGTATGCAAATTTTATCTGGAAGGGATCTAAGCGTATTGAATTAAAGTCCCCGACTCCTATTGAAGCAACTGCTTACCAAACTTATGACAAATCCAGAATCGTAGTTATTGTACTCAACCCATCTGATTCAGCTCAGGCAGTCGACCTTAAGCTTCCGCAAGACATGGATTTCAAAAGGGCCTTTCAAACAGATCGAAAATTAAATTGTGAACCAGTACCCAACACTAACCCGCTACCAGGTAAATCAATTCGGACTTACATCTTCTCCCGCTGAAAAGAAGAATTGAATAAAAACGAAGGGTTCAGATTACTTTTTAGGAATCTCGTTAAGAGTATAGTAAGCAACTTCATGGAGAAGAGGTTGTTCAGAATCTTTCCTGCGAATCCCAGGCATTTTTAATTCGTGCACATGCCCCTTTACCATTCCTTCAACTTGTAAACGAACACTCTTACCATTCTTTCCAGGAGTAGCTTGTGCAATAACTGGAACCGTTCCATCAACCTCAGGACTCCCATATCCCTTTTGATAGATGTATGTGTAGGTCTCCATGGTGTAGGAAGAAATATCTGCCAATGTTTTAATGTCGGCTTCCTGCGTAAAGGTTAGTTCAAAACCATCGGGCTTCACATGCATCTCGTGAACCTCGAATGGAACCTTTCCTGTCCAGTTTACCCGTTGAAAGGAGAATGGGCTTTTACCCCGTGAACCCCATCCACGATTCGTACCACCGGTGAACATAGTTCCATCCGGTGCAAAACGGGCAACGATGTTACCAGACCCAAATCCTTCAAGAAAGGGAAAGACTGCTCCTTGATAAAACCCGTTCACTTTTTCCAGAAAAACGCGATGGACTTTTGAATGAGTTTGCTCGGAGACGAAAAGCTGATTAGCAAAAGGTCCAAACTTCCCCCCGGTTTCATCACACTCAATTCCAGCAGGAGAATTGCCGACCTTACCATGAGGAAGAACTACAGGTGGAGGCACAAGATCGGGAAGCTTTTTTCTCTCAATTTCGATTCGGCTTCCAGAGACTGGCTCGGGTGGTTTGGGACCTAGAGCATCAGTCAACTCAAAGTATTTGTTACCGGTAGGATTGCCCTGAAACCCACCTGGCTTTAAATGCTTCAAAGAGCTCGAACCATTCCATAAACCTTGGTTGTCACAATAAAACACATCACCCAAATGATTAAATCCTATTCCGCCCGGCGAACGAATACCATACCCGGTTGGAATGCATTCACCTTCTTCCGTCACACGCATGCACCAACCGCGAAATGGACTCTTATCATCTGCTCCTCCTGACCCCGTAAGACATAAAATCACCCAAATGTCTCCATTTTTATCGTGCCGGGTACCGAAAGCGTATTCATGATAGTTTCCGTTGATCCCCCAGTCATCCGCAACCGTTTCAAATACATCTGCCCGCCCGTCACCATCTCGATCTTTCATACGGGTAACTTCCGGGCGCTGAGTTGCGTAAAGCCAACCGTTTCTCCAAGAAAGACCTAGAGTTTCATGAAGTCCCCTCGCATATAAAGTCCATGAGGGTGAGGGTTCATTTTCCCAAACGCCCTCCCCTACAAAAATATCTCCTCTTCGAGATGCGACCGCCACTTTATTTCCGGGAAGTATTTCGATTCCACTTACCTCAATGACTTCCCCTTCAGGAAGTGGAATCGTGGTAATGGGATAGTAATCGGACTCAACCGGTAAACTTTTAGAATGATCGGCTGCGAATAACTGGACAGTGGCTGCGTAAAAAAAAGTGAACAGAATAGTGAAAATTTTCATATCTAAAATTTATCGTTTGGTTAGCTGTACTCAATTACTCAGCCCAAGAATAAGTAATTTTTAATTCGGACTTCCCTCCATTAAATTGAATTGGTACCCGAAGTTCACCCTTTTCAGTAAAAACTTTCCCTCCCTCTACAGAAAGAGAAAATTCACTATTGGAAAAAGTTTCTTTTTCTTTCTCAAAATTTCCTTGAGCAATTCTTAAGTAAAGATTTTGAGAATTTCCCTTATCAACAAATTTGAGTGTTCGACGGATAAACCCCGGCTTTTCCTCGGAGGAACTGCCAACGGGAACCGGTTTGTCAGTAATAGAAATCTCATCCCGACTGTATTTAAATGTGGGCCTTTGCATCTTGTCCAAAAAATAGCCATCAAATTCTAATTCTTTCGTGCGGTATTCGGACTGTGGCCAAGGGGAATCTTTTGTCTTTAACTCAGCAATAGCTATTCCCTCGGGCAATCGGATTACATCATTCCCGGCAGGAGGCTGGAATCCCTGCCCACGAGCAATCCAATGCCTTGCACCATCGATAAACTCTCCATGCCAAATCATTGCCAGTCTCATATTGTTGGCATCAAAAGCAAGGTTTACTCCCTCGTGATATCCCACTCCGATCGCCCGTGGCCCGGCTCCGTCAATAAAGTTACGATAAAGGGTCGCTTCGCCCTCAGGTGCTTCTATTACCATTCGTTTCACGACTTGTCCGGGCTTAGGTGAAGTTTTAGAAAGAGGTTTATTTTTAAAACCTGGACCTGCCCAAGAGACACTTAATGCTTCCCCACCCGCTAGTTCAAAATATTTCACTTCAATATCGTGCTTTCCTTTTTTCAATTCTACGGAACCCGCCTTTGCCTTAATTCCGTGAACACCATCGTTATCGACGATCATCTTGCCATTAATAAAAAGTTGCGAACCATCATCCGAGGAAATGGTGAAGGAGTACTTCCCATCCTTTGGGCATTCAATTTGGCCATTAAAAACGAAAGCAAAGTTATCGTTCACTTCACGAATTGAAATATCAAAAAGCCCTGTGGCTAAAGTTCCAGATTTGACGACTTTAAGTTCTGAAAAGTCTGGCATCTTGCTCCATTTTCCGTGGTATATTTTATAAGTTAGATTGGTGACCGGGTTGGCTTTTTTAGTTACCCCCATTATGCCATTCATTAATTGATAATGCCCGGGAAAAGTACATATATACGGATAGTCTCCCTCCACCTTGGGAGTTTTAAAATAAAAGGTTACCTCTTCACCAGGTTGAACCATTCCTGAACTGGCTAGTATTCTAGGATGTCCTTTCGGTTCCCAGTTCATTTTAACTCCTTTGTCTCCGAGTTTAAGCACAGCATCGATAACCTCCTGTCCTTTATCCCCCCCTTTTTTCTTTCCGGGTGTACAAAAGATAATATTGTGAGGCAGCGAATCAGGATTTTTAAAAATTACTTTCACTTTTGAATTAGGCTTAACACTAAAGCTCTGCACATCGTATTTCATCAAAGCCTCCAAAGTACTGATCGTAATCTCCTGATCTACTTTCTCAAAACCTTTAGGGGGCTTTGCATTACTAAATTGAACGATGGATGTAATAAGAACTAAATAAAAAATATAAAGATTTAAAGACTTCATAGAGGTTTTAGGTGAGAAAATCGTACAAGGTTAAATTTACTTATTTACCTTAAAATGATAGATAACTTATCTTACATAAAACTCACAAAAACGATACCGCATTTTGCGTATTTTTTCTTTCGATTTGCGACAATCGCAATCCATCTCAACCTAGCTCAAACTTTTTAAATGTTTTAATTACCACAAATTTAAAATAAGCAAAAATTCATAAAAAAAGATCGATCAAATATTTAATTCAGTTTCTTATTTATTAATGAGGACAATTATCTTCCCAACACTTTACATACTTTATATTACTAAGGGACTGTCTGTATTTGGAACAAGCCCAGTAACTCAAAATATTAATTTTAAAAACTGGAATGATTTCGAATCTCAATCCCAACAGTCCAAATATATTTCACAAATTCTCCAATCACACTCAAACAAAGATGTAAAAGAAAAGAAATTACGAGTCGTTTATTTTTACCCTGCCGATCGAAAACCTATCAAAGATCATCTCAAAAGGTGGAATGGGATTCTGACAGATATTCAAAATTTCTTTCGTACTGAGATGAATCGACTTGGTTACAACCAAGTTACAATCTCGCTAGAAAGAAAGAATGGCATTCTTAAATTGCACGAAGTTCAAGGTATCCATAAAGATGGAAAATATTCCTACAAATCTGGAAGCCAAATTAAGGCAGAAGTTTACAAAGCTCTCCGAGCAAAGGGAATTAATCCAGAAAAAGAAACCCTTCTCATTGTTTGCGGTCTCTCTAAAACAAATGGTAAGAAAGTTACTATTTATTCACCGTATTACGGCATGGGGGCAAATCATAACAAGGGAATCTGCTTCACCGCCGACATGGAATGGCTCTCCATTGAAGGGCTGAAGCCTGACCACCAAAAGACAATCCTGCAAGTCAAGGAACACCGAGGGTATGAACCGTTCACATTAAACCGATTTAACACCGTCTACATCGGAGGTACCATTCACGAACTCGGCCATGGATTATCGCTACCCCACAACTTGGCGACAAAAAAGGAGGCAATAAGAGGAACAGCCTTAATGGGTGCGGGAAACTACACTTATCGAAAGGAATGGCGAAACCAAGGAAAAGGCTCTTTTCTCACCCACTCCAGTGCCCTTCGCCTA
>JABGWZ010000057.1 GCA_018675995.1 Opitutia bacterium
CCTTTCCCACCGTGGTATATTGAATACCCACCTGCTGAAGGGTAGCTCCCCCAAAGAGTGCAAAACCAGCAAGTATCGAAAACTTCCAAAAGGATGGATTGAAGTCAGTGGAACCACTCCCCTTCTTCCTTAAGAAAAATAACAGTGGTAGAAGGGAAAGAGCTCCCACCAAAAAGCGGCACACATTAAAAGCATAGGGTCCCAAGTGATCCATTCCCATCCGCTGAGCCACAAATCCAAAGCCCCAAATCAGGGCAGTTACAAGAAGAATTAAATTTGCCTGAAACTGGTTCACGAAAGATTGGAACCCGTAAAATAAATTGGCTATATTTTGATGGGACCAGGGTGATTGATCACCGTGGCATTTTCGGATGCTCCCGGCATTTCGGCATGTGGGTTTCTGGTCTTTGCCTTTCCGGGGGGAAGTATTTTTACATTTTCAATCCTGGGGGGATCATGACGGTTGGGGGTCGGGTTAGCGGGGATGGAATCTCCGGTTTTTTCAGTCCATTTAGCAAGAAGTGCACGGGCCTGTTTCAGAGCCTTTGCATGCTTTTTATCTTCGATCAGATTGCTTAACTGGTGAGGATCCTCTGTAACCTGAAAGAGTTCTTCGGCTGGGCACGGATTGGCAAACACTTGTTGCTGGGCCGGCTGAGTCCTGCCGGCGGCATGTGCCTTCCATAGTTCCTCACCTGCCGGGTAGTGATCATCTGATTCATAACAGAGGTTGGGCTGATTGGGGAAATTATTCTTAATGTATAGATAATCCCCAAAGCGAACCATACGCTCATGATTTCTGTAAACATGCCAATTGTGTTCGGCAAAAACCATCTCCCTTATGGTTGTCTCTGGTTTTTTTAAAATGGGCAGAAAGCTTCGACCCTGAACACACTCGGGAGATTTTATACCGGCGAGCTCTAGGCAGGTGGCACTCAAATCAATAACACTGATCAAACTCTGGGTAATCGAAGGACTTTTAATGACCTCAGGAAAATGGACCACCCATGGCGTCTTAATTCCGCTGTCATACATACGAGATTTGCAACGGGGAAAAGGGCGACCATTATCTGCAGCAACTACGATCATAGTATTTTCAAGAACACCCTGTTTCTCAAGCTCAGCAGTCACCAATCCGATGTAATAATCAAAACGGCTGACTTCATGATAGTATCCCGTCAGGTCCTCGCGGGTAACCGGTGTGTCGACCAAGTACGGAGGAATAATCACATCCTTAGGATCGTACTTGGGTGCGTCTTTGGTAATACTCCAACCACGATGTGCATCGGTCGAGGCAAACCAAAAGAAGAAAGGTTTATCTTTGGGGCGGTCCTTTACATGACCGACCCAATCCTCTTCTTTCCCGGGACCTCCACCGCCGGTTATACGATCAAAGGCCCGGTCCTTATTTCCAAACATATGATTCTTGCCCGAAAGAACAGTATAATATCCTGCCTCACGTAATAGTTCAGGAAAGCGGACTTGCTGCAGAGGTAAACGAACATGCAATTCAGGGGCTCCGGTATTATGTGGGTAACGGCCCGTAATGATACTGCACCGGGACGGACTGCAACTACTTGTACTAAGATAAGCATTATCAAAACGCATGCCATTCCCGGCCAGCGAATCAATATGTGGAGTATTGATCACGGGGTGCCCGTAACATCCGAAATCATCCTGGGATACATCATCGGCAATGAAGAAGACAATATTGGGTCTCTCTGATGAGCAGAGCAAATTGAAAGAAATGAAGAGAAATAATCCAAGAAACTTAAATTTCATAGTCTTTGAGGGAAAACAGTTTTTCGTTTGTGGTCGAGATGCAATCCCAGGCTTTTAGCAATTATTATTTGATTGGCTGAACGCCATTTACATAGACGACATTGTACCCACCGTCCTGGTTTTCATCCGTCCAGCCATCGAAAGAATTTTTCGAGAGATAAAAGCGGCATTGGTCTCCCTTTTTAGGCTGAGGGTGGTAAGACTGACCACCAGGTGGTGGCATGCCTATTCCCTTCCATGCACGAATCCAATAACGAACATATACCAAGCTTTCTGAAATCTTGCCCTTCTCCACTTTTTCAACTTTCACCTACGCCACCTTATGATCATATTCATAACCGCTGACCAATGGAAGCCCTTCCCTCTCCTTATACGAATAAACCGCCTGTACTTCTCCTACTACAATATGGGTGGCAATTTCCTCAAATTGATCTTTGGAAGAAGGAGCTTTGGCAGCCTGACATAAGGAGCTGCAGAAAAATATAGTGAGAATGAATGAATATAAAATGGTATTCCCGCGATTTAATACATTCATTTTTTCAAAAGTTTAACCATCGCATCCCCCATGGCTAATCCAACATTCATATAGGTCTTGGCATTACCTCCGTAATGAGCATTAGAAGAAGATCCCATGCTAATTGGATTGGTGTAAACAACCGCGGCTTCTTCCTTATGAGAATCTCCAAAGGCAAACATCCCATCGATAATCAGCTTTTCATTTCCAGTTGCGGTTTCTTTGTTAGTTTGACCCAGAGTAGCCACCACCATCTTCGCTTTCGGAGCATTAAATTCTTTTCTCAACTCTTGAAAAAGTTGCTTAAGGTTTTTGCCATACACCGTTGCATGAGCTTCGTTGTAGCGATCTTTGTCACCCTGCCACCAGAGAAATCCGGCAACCTCATACTTGGATGCTCCAGGATAATGCTTATCCAACTCGGACAACACTTTCTTCGCACGGGCAACATCTCCCAAATATTGAAGTCCGGCATGCCAATTATGACTGGGTGGTGCAGGAACTTCTCCCTTCACCCAACTTGGGTGGCGAACTTCATCGTTGTGAGAGGGTGTAACCAAAGTCACCTTCTTTCCCGTCTTCTTATCCGTGGTCACTACCTCATGCCTTGGGCTACCGGGAGGTAATAAATCCCACCCTAGAGAACGATTACCTATCGAACTTTTGAGAATTAGAACCGGAGCTACCAACGCATTTCCAAGCTGGTGGCCGATGCCTTGTTCAATACCAATTTTGCCTCCAGAGACAGTCAGCCAGTCATTCCTTCTTACTCCGCCCCTGCCGTCCGGACCACCACTTCCCTGGGTATGAACATTCCGTACATCCATACGCTCCGTCCAATTGCGCTTGTCATCAACCATGAACGGGTAGAGTTTCTGACTTTTAACCGCATATTCCAAGGAACCCTCCTTGTCTCCTTTAACCTTACCCATTTCCAATGTATTGGATTGGCCCATAATGATAAAGACCTGAGCCGGCTTCGACATATTTACAGGTTGCCCATCAGGATCAGATATCCCAAAAAGTTGTATTACAGCAGCTATAAATAAATTAAAATTAAATATCAAAGAACTTGTTTTCATACTAATTTATATTGGATTTTTTTAAATAGCTTCGTTGGTAATTCGTTTTACTCGTGCTTATGAGGCACTTCCGCAGGGGCTTCCAAATCTTCAAATGCCTCAGCAGGTTCAAACATTCTGTCCACTTGTCGCAAGGCTGTATACATACCCACACTAACTAAAGTCGGTATTGCCGCACCCATGAGAATTTTTGATTTGTGAGAATAAGCTGAATTTCCAACGGAAAGAAGCCCCTCTTCGGTCGGAGTTGTGACCATCGCTTCTCCAAGTGCACCTTCCGGAAGAAAAAAATCGAGCATCGATAGAGCCGCAAAAAGATCATCCTCAGGTGGGTTTTCAGCCTCAATGGCTTCTTTAATAAACTTTCTCAGCTCCGTCATCAAAACAGGGGATAAGTAAGAAATAGCAGTGCCTTGTTTTGGAAGTCCTTTGGTTTTGGCAAGGAAAACAGGGTCCGACGCAAGCTTTGGCTTTTTAGAAAAAAGGCCTGACGCAAACTCTTTGCTGGAAGAGACAATCAATTTTCCACTCGGGCGATGATGCGCAAGCATTGCATTCTGCAATCCGAATTGTCGAATCTCCTTACGATCTCTTTTGGAAAGATTTTCAGATTCAATAGAGAGCTTTAAACCTATCCAGTTTGCGTTATCAATAACTTCAAAAGGAGGAACTCTCTTGCCCCCTTTAGCCTTCTCCGCCTCGAACATTTTTATCAAATCCGTTACTAACCATCCTACATTATCAATCAAAATAGCACCTTGAATTGATGGCATTTCAAGATCATTACCTTCCAGTTCAACCGGAAGCATCTTCGAAGGATTACCGTCAATAATGACCATAATATTGGTATCCAGATCATTGATTAGTTTTTCCCCGGTAAATGAAAAGGGTGGAGGCATGGGTTGTTTCATCATACCATCCACCATCATCTTCATCATCATACCCTGCGACCCCAGAGGCATGGCTCCACCCTGCTCCGGCGATCCGCCGAGTGCTACCAACACGACCTCATTATAAAAAGTCTTCAGTTTTACCTCCTGCTGGACAACAAAATCAGTACCCGAAGGAGCAAGCTGGAGAACTTCCAATTCCTTTGCCTCATCGCCAAACATGGAAAGAAGCCCCCTTATCCCATTCGGAGCATGGAGATAAACCTTATTGCGGAACCCTTGATTGGTCTGAATGGAACTCAATCCCAAGGCGGAAATTGAATCCAAGCCGGAAATTTTCATCAGGGCTTCAATATCAACATCTGGTATATGGGCACTTACACCCTTATCAATTTCCTTCATTCCAGACATGAAGGAGTTAACAAACTTGGCTAATCCGGAAAGATCACCATCGACGCTGACATATCCGTAAAGAACGCCACCCAAATCAAGTTGCCCGGCAACCTCATCAAAGCGTTGCTTATCCGGCCCATCCTTTGCTGAGGCAAACGAAAGTAGACTGATGCCCAAAAAAGGAATGAGAACTAGTAATGCGAGAGATGTGGAAGATTTAACCAATTTAATTAATTTCATTTTGCAAGGGTTAGGAGTATAATGGACTGATAATTAATCGAAGCAGATAATCGAACTACTAGCTAGGATAAAATTCTATAATTTGAAATGTTTGAGTGATATTAAAATCTGGATTCGATTTTCTTTTAGATAGCCTTCCAGCCTCCGCCCATAAGAAGAAATTCAGCCTTAGGTGCTTTAAGATTACATTTGTTTTTTGTAAGAGTAATGAAATAAGTCTTCCCTGCCTCGGGAGTGAAAATAGTTTTGCGGGTATAAAGATCACTTTGGGATGCTCCGACCGACCCGGACCAGACCCAGTTTTCCAACGGAGCTTTTTCCGAAAATACTTTCGTGCCCTTCTCATCTTCAAGGGACATTTCAACCACCAAATCTCCGGCCTCGAAATC
>JABGWZ010000186.1 GCA_018675995.1 Opitutia bacterium
ACTTCATTTATGGCTAATAAAAAACACCCTGGGGTTACTTTGAAAGAAGGGCATTTTGGATTTGCAGGGCACAATGACCCTGTATCCTTCAGGAAGATTAAAATTAAAAAAATTTGAATCACACGCTTCAGGTCAGCAAAATTCCAATAACAGTTCGTTATGAAAAAACTATTGAATCACCTTATTTCTAAGCTGATAAGTATCCTGAAAAGCATGATCTCGCTCGCAGCGAATATTAAAGTTACAAAAAGTGAAACCCAAAAAATCTTGCGATAAAGAGCATAGTTTTTAGCAAAAAAAATTACGGGGAGAATTCCCAACCTGATGAAACATAAGGTATTTACGGCGAGAAATACCCAACCAAGCATATGCATCCAAAGTGACATACATCATTTGCTAAAGAATATATAGATTCATTCAATAATAATCCATTGAAACGGAAATGTTGATTGATTTTCTGCAATCAGTTAAAAGCAAACTTATGTTCAATAAAATTAATTTCAAGGCGCGAAAGAAAGATCAAGCAGAGTTGGAGGTTTTTGATCAAATTAGGCGGTCCTGCAGCAATGAATTAAGAGAAAAAGGATTTGAAACGGATGTCTATCTTTTACCAGGTGGAGTCGGGATTAGGATTCTAAATAAAAACCACTCCGATCTTTCTAAAATTTCACACTTGCCAGTTAAAGAAATCGATTTTCACTACGAAGGGGAAGCAGATTTAGATGGATTAAGTGCATCCAAAAGTCTTAAGGGACTACTATTTTCAAAGTCAGAATTATCTAGTTTTGCCAATTTAAAACATCTTAATTTAAATAAGATTCACGCTGATGGCATTAAAACTCAAGACTTTGAATTTTTAAATAATCATCCCCTTACAGAACTTTCATTACGAAAAACTGAATTAAACTCACTTGATTTCCTTAAGAATACAGCTATCGAAATACTGCTCATTTCAAACACGCAGATTGGGGATAGGGAACTTCAGTCACTTACAACCCCTGAACTTCGAGTCATCGATCTTTTTAAATGCCCGGTCACAAGTTTATTTCCCTTACGTAGATTTGATCTCGAGGATATTAATATTAGCGGAACTGAAGTGCAGGATTTAAATCCGCTTAAAAGTTGTCCCATTAAAAAGTTGGAGGTCAGAGCTACAAAGATTAATGAATTGAGTCCAATTTCAGGCTGTCCGATAGAAATTTTAAATCTGCCTGGATCTTTAGTAACTTCCCTTTCATGTATCTCAAATTGCCCAATTTACGATTTAAATGTAGTCGGTTTAGATATTGAAGACCTTTCTCCTCTTCTAAACTTGCCATTGATTAGACTAAGTATCTCAAGAGATAATATTAAAAATAGTCATATCGATATACTTAGGAAATTAGACCTTAAGTTTTTGAATTCTCCAGGAGACCCCATAGATCAGACTCCTGAAGCTTTTTTCGCAAAAGTTTAAGTTAATAGGATTTGCTGTGTGAATATTACGAACTTGTCCAATGGCAATGTTTGAAATAGATTATTGGCATGTCAGTTAGACCGTTAAAAAATGTTAAAGATTACTACGATGTTGTTGTTGTAGGAAGCGGACTTGGTGGTCTAACTGGTGCAAATATTTTAGCAAAAAGTGGGCACTCCGTATTGTTGCTTGAGCATCACTACCAATTTGGCGGGTTAGCAACTTGGTTCAAAAGGGCGGGTGGACATATTTTCGATATTTCATTACATGGATTTCCTGTTGGAATGATCAAGTCTTGTCGGCGCTACTGGACAAAGGAGATAGCGGATTCAATCGTGCAACTTAAGAATATTCGATTCGTAAACCCCCAATACGATTTAAAAACAAGCTTTGACCGAATGGATTTCACCCAAATCTTACAAGATACCTTTCAGGTTGCACGAAGCAAAGTAGAGGATTTCTTCGAGCATCTTCGCACAATGGACTACTTTGCTAAAGATGGCAGAACTATAGGCGACCTTCTTGAGCAATTTTTCCCTGGTAGGGATGATATAAAACGCTTACTCCTCGAACCTATCTCATATGCCAATGGCTCTTCCTTTAAAGACCCCGCAATAGCTTATGGTATAGTTTTCACTAACTTCATGAGAAAAGGAATTTACACATTCAAGGACGGCACGGATTCTCTAATTAAGAAAATGGTGAGCGAGCTTCGTGGAAATGGTGCTGAACTTAGGCGGCAATGTAATGTAGAATCCCTTTTAACTGAAAAACGAGACGGTAAGCATCATGTGTCCGGGGTAATTGTAAACGGCAAAGAAATTAAATGCGGGGCAGTCCTATCAAATGCCAACCTTAAGAATACCATTGAAAAATTACTCGGATTAACAAAGCTCCCGAAGCCATTTGCAAAAAAAGCCTCAGCAGTCCGCCTGAACTCAACATCATGCCAAGTATATATTGGTCTCAAGAAAGGTGAATCTATCGCCGAAGTTGGCGACCTTATTTTCACATCCGAATCTGATTCTTTTTCTACAGAGGAATTGACTGACTTTCACACAACCAGCAGAACTTTCTCTATTTATTATCCAGATACAAGGCCCCACCGAAAAGATCCAAGATACAGTATCGTAGCTTCAATTAATGCAAAATGGCAAGATTGGGATAAATTATCTGAAGAATCCTATCAAATTGAAAAGCAACGCCTTTGTGATGAATCCATGGATGCCCTTGAGAAAATAATTCCTGGCATAGGTGATAAGGTTGACCATATTGAAGCTGCAACTCCTCGAACTATAAAATATTACACCCAACATGCCTCTGGTGCATCGTTTGGCACTAAATTTGAAGGGCTTGATATCTCATCTTCTTTGTCCGAACATGCACCGGGTCTTTTTCATGCAGGTTCAGTCGGAATTATCATGTCAGGCTGGTTGGGGACGATCAATTATGGTGTGATTACAGCTAGTAAAGTTGATAAATTCCTGCGTGACAAAATATCAAGAAGTCCACTCGATGAAAGCCCTAAAGGGTTACCAATTACCTGATTTTAATTTTATTATGGAAGAAATACACCGCCGCATTCCACACCGCCCACCTTTTCTATTCATTGATGAAGTTCTTGAAATTACCGACACAAGTGCGAGTGCAAAGCTTTCCATAAAACCAGAGTTTTCTTTTTTTGAAGGTCACTACCCGGGTAATCCTATTATGCCTGGTGTCTTGCTATGTGAATCGGTTTTTCAAACTGGTGCTGTCTTTCTAGCCGATTTTTTAAAGAATCAGTCTCTAACGGATGATAAGGTAATACCAGTCTTATCGAGAATTCGTGATGCACGTTTTAAAAGAATGGTCCTCCCCGGGGATGAAATTGAAATAAAGGTTTCACTTAAGGACCAAATTGGTCAGTTCTACAATTTATCTGGGGAAATAAAAAATAAAGGGAAGACATCCCTTACCATTTCATTCGCACTCGCATTGGTTAAGGAATCTGAATGACCCTATGAGTTTTCTTGGGTTTAAAGGGAAAACATTTCTCGTGGTTGGAATCGCAAATCGCAAAAGCGTAGCATGGTCGGTTGCCAAATTGCTTGAGGAGGAAGGTGCGAATATCATTTACTCTGTTCGTAGTAAAAAAAGGGAAAGTGAGTTAAAAAAGCTATTAGGTAACCCAAAGGTAATAGTTTGTGACTTCGAATATCCTGATCAAATTAAGAATTTAAGCAGTTCACTGGATAAACACCTTAACGGTGAAATGTTGGAAGGGGTTTTACATTCAATCGCTTTTGCTAACTACTCGGAAGGTTTAAAGCCGTTTCATGAAACAAATAGGGAGGATTTCCTCCAAGCAACTCAAATTTCATCTTTTTCCTTAGTTGAACTTTCAAATGCTTGTAAGCCTTTTTTATCTAAATCTGCATCTGTTGTTACTATTGGAATCTCTTCCACTGATGTAACTGCAGAAAACTACGGATACATGGCACCAATTAAAGCATCGTTGGAGACAAGCGTTCGCTACTTAGCCAAATCATTTTCAAAAGACAGCGAAATTAGATTTAATTCTGTCAACGCTGGTCCTCTTAAAACAAGTGCTTCCGCAGGAATACCAGGATACCTAGTCAACTATCTTTACGCAGAAAAGTTAACTTTCAGGAAAAAAGCCTTAAAGACGGTGGAAGTAGCTAACTTAGCAATTTTCCTCCTAAGTTCCCGTTCTTCGGGGATAAATGGACAAGGTATCGTTATTGATGCTGGTTTAGGACTTAATTACTTTGATCGTGAAATTGTTGAGTCATCGATGAAGATCAATGAGTAAGTCAGTATTTGCAAATGTGGGTATTGAGGAAATGGCATATGCCTATCCACCGGAAATATGTTCGTCTGAGGAACTGGAACAAAAGCTTAACCCTCTTTATAATAGATTAAACCTTTCAGTTGGAAGGTTAGAACTGATGACAGGCATAAAAGAAAGACGGTTTTGGCCATCTTCTTACCGCCCATCTCAAGCATCTGCTGAAGCGGGTCTTAAAATTTTAGATAAAGGAGTAAGAAAAGAGGAAATTGACTTACTTATTCATTCCTCCGTATGTCGAGATAGACTCGAACCAGCCACCGCATCCTATGTACACCGTACTCTTAATCTAAGTAACCACACTCAAATATTAGACATTTCCAATGCATGTCTTGGCTTTATCAACGCAGTTGTTTTAGCAGGAGGATTAATCGAATCTGGACAAATTAAGCGGGCACTGATTGTTGCAGGTGAAAATGGAAAACCACTGGTTGAACGAACCATTAAAATCCTGAATGAAGAAAATCTGGACCGAAAACAAATAAAGCCATATTTTGCAAACCTGACAATTGGAGCTGGGGCAGTTGCATGGTCCCTTGCTCACAAGGATCTACTTTCAGATGACAAACCTACTCTAGGCACATTCGTATGCGAAACTGACACATCGCACAATCATTTGTGCGAAGGAGACTCCGAGGGAAGTGATCTGGTTATGCAGACAGACTCGGAAGAACTTTTGCATGCAGGAATTTCAGTTGCAGAAAGGGCTTGGCAAAAATTTATGCAAGCAAGTAGTTGGACTGCCGAAACTCCATCTCTTGTAGTAACCCACCAAGTTGGTAAAGCTCATACAACGGCGGTTTTCAATGCTCTTAACCTTGATACATCCAAAAATCATTCGACTTTCGAAACTTTAGGAAATTGTGGTTCCGTATCCTTACCACTTACCTACACTCATGCCTGTGAGAAATCACCATCCCTTAAACTAGAACCAGCTGTTTTACTCGGAATAGGGAGTGGGCTTTCCAGTATAATGCTATCAATTAATCCTTGAGCCCTCCTCCTACATTCAAGACTCACTACCCCTTCAAGAGTCATTTTTTAAAAACCGCCAGTGGTCATAACCTTCATTACATTGATGAAGGGGAGGGCAATGGTAATCCTACCATATTCTTGCACGGGAACCCAACATGGTCATTCTTGTATCGAAAATTAATTTCCCGACTCAATGAACATGGTAGATGCATTGCACCAGACCACCTGGGATGCGGTCTATCAGATAAACCCAACGCCAAAGACTTTAAGTATGATCTCAAAAATCACTCCCAAAACATACTTGATTTAATAAATCATCTAAAAATAGATCGCTTTAATTTGGTGGTTCATGATTGGGGTGGGGCGATCGGATTATCTGCATTTAGAAGCCAGTCAGAAAGAATTGAAAAATTAGTAATAATGAACACTGCAGCATTTCCTTCAAGGGATGTGCCCAAACGAATATTACTTTGCAGGTTTCCCATTTTAGGATCATTTCTCGTTAGGGGATTAAATGGTTTTGCAGGACTAGCTACTTTTATGGCAGTAAAAAACTCGCTCAATCCCGATATCAAAAAAGGATTCCTTTACCCTTACAATAACTGGCAAAACCGGATTGCTGTGTGGAAATTTGTTAAAGACATTCCATTCGAAAAAAATCATCCCTCATTAAGCTTACTCAAGGAAACAGAAAACTCCCTTAAGAATTATGGGAAAACTCCAATACTTGCTTGCTGGGGAATGAAAGACTTTTGCTTTCATGGTGGATTCCTAGATGAGTGGATTAAAAAACTTCCCCATATCACGTCTCACCGATTTGAGGAGGCAGGGCATTACCTATTAGAAGATAAGTTTGAGGATTGCCGGTCAAAAATCGAACCTTTCCTTTTTGGTTAGAAGCAAATACTGGTTCCCCCTTGCTATTATCTAATTTTATTTCAAGAATTATTTAATAATGGCTGTTAGAAAACCTTTAAAAAGCAGGGAAGAAAGAACACACAATGTAGTGTCAATTGAGCCGTTCGATAATACCTCTGATGCATACCGACCGGAGCAACCAAGAAAGCCCGACACTGGATTTGGTTTTTACCTATCTATTGCAGTTATTACCTTTATGACCATTTTCTTTTTTTTCATTTACGAGCTAGCTATTGAAACATGGCAAAGGATGAAATAAAGGACGGAACAAATATTCCAACCTTTCCGGAATGTACTAAATTTATTAGACACTTAAACTTGGAACGACGACTTTCCGGCCACACATCTAGGAACTACCTTCATGCAATTGAGTCATTTTTCAAGTGGATAATCGCTGACCAAGGGCAAGTACTCAAACCAGATGATATAACTAGGGAACATTGTAGATCGTACATCATTGAGGCACAGGCGAAATATTCGAGAAGAACCTTAAGGAACCACATCTCTGGTATTCGAACTTTTTATAAATATTGCCAGGCAAGAAATTGGGTTTCATCAAACCCTTTTCATAATGTTACCTTACCAAAGCCGGACAAAGTATTACCTAAGATTCTTACCGAGAAGCAGGTCTTTAAACTACTTGAACAACCCCTTTTGAATTCAAAGTTTGCAGGAAAACCTAATTTCAATGCTAATCGGGACTTACTCATCCTTGAACTACTTTATGCAGCCGGTTTACGCGTCAGCGAACTTGTTGGAATAAACTATGCAGATATTAATTTCTCCAACGCCTCAGTAAAAGTTTTGGGTAAAGGGGAAAAGCATCGTCATTGCCCAATAGGAGAAAAAGCTCTTCAGACGGTAATCAAATTCAGGGATAAATTTTCAAAAAGCTCATCTTATACAGATCCTCTTGTAACTAGTAAAAATGGAAAAAGGTTATCCGTACGCTCTGTCCAGCTCCTGTTAAAGAAATACCTTAACTCTGCTGAACTTCCCTCTGACCTTACCCCTCATAAGATAAGACATTCTTTCGCCACCCACCTTCTCAATAACGGAGCTAATTTAAGAGCTGTCCAAGAGTTACTTGGACACTCTAGCCTTTCAACAACTCAAGTTTACACTCATGTTTCCGCAACACGCCTAAAGAAAGTTCATGGCCTTTCCCACCCAAGGGCTTAAAAAACGAAATGAAATCCAGGTTTTAAATCATCATGGATTGTGCTTAAGGCTATTTTTATTCATTCATTCGGTTTAGCTAAATTTTCAAAATTGTTAAAAAGAAAGTTGTACAAAAAATATTTAATCCATTTAAAGGTATGAATGATTAAAATTTGTATTACATGTCTAGTAATTCTTTTCACCCTTCAACAGGTCAAGGCATCTGAGTTTGACTTCAAAGACCCTAAAGGGGTCAATAACATCATTTTTCAAATGGATGCCCCACTCGAGTCTATTAATGGGTCAGGGGATGAAATTTCAGGAACGGTATCATTTAATCCTGCTCAACCAGAGGAAACGAAAGGCACAATAGTTCTGAATTCAAAATCCCTTCATGTTGGAAATCCGGTCTTAAAGGAACACATGCATGGTATTGATTGGCTAAATGTAGAAAAATTTAAACAGATCAAATTTCAGCTAACAAAACTGCATAATATCAAAAAGGAAAAGAATGAAATTCATGCTGTAGCTAAAGGTAAAATGACAATTCGGAACATAACAATAGAAATGAATGTTCCAGTAAAACTCACATATTTAAAAGGACTATTGGAAAAAAGAAATCGTACACCTGGAGATCTCCTTATTCTTAGGTCTAAATTTAAAGTTAAGCGTGATGATTTTGATATTCAGAAAGGAAAAAACCTGGAAAAGGTAGCAAATGATATTGAGATTTCACTTAATTTGGCCGGTGCATTTCCATATAAGTAAATAATTTTATACCTCGAGTAATGTGATCGTTACTCATTATATGAAAAGCGGGAACGTGTATGACATGTTCTCGCTTTTACTTTAGTTGAAATGTCTGTATAGTCTTATTCTTTCTAATGATTGAAAATAATATTCATCCGATCAACAATTCTTTACTGGAAACTAAAGACAAAGAGGCCTTACTTGGACAAAAAGGGAATGTCTTTTGGATGTATGGTTTATCTGGTTCAGGTAAAAGCACACTTTCAATCCAAGTCGAAAGAAGTCTTCATAAATCAAACATCCACACAATTATCCTTGATGGGGATAACCTTAGAAGTACATTAAATAAAGACTTAGGATTTAGCGACGCAGACAGAGAAGAAAACCTTCGAAGAGCTTGTGAAGTAGCCAAAATACTAGCTGTAAATGGCTTAGTCGTCATTGCTTCATTTATAACTCCAAGGAGGAAATTTAGAGAAACTGCGAGGGAAATTATAGGAGGCGAGTTCTTTAATGAAGTTTTTGTTAAAGCCAGTTACAAAAAATGCCAGCAAAGAGATGTCAAAGGCTTGTATGAAAAAGCAGAAAAAGGGGATATAAATCAATTTACTGGCCAAGGTTCAGAATTTGAAGAACCAGTTGACCCATGGTTAACCATTGAAACAGAATTAGAAACTCCTGAAGCATCAGCAAAAAAACTCCTTGCTGCCATTTTGGTAAAAGTAAAACCGTAAATTTCATATGCATAACTACAACCTAACCCACCTCGAACAATTGGAATCTGAAGCGATATTCATACTTCGAGAAACAGCCGCACAATTTGAACGCCCAGGTCTACTTTTCTCAGGTGGAAAAGATTCAATTGTGATGGCACATTTAGCGGCCAAAGCATTTAGTCCGGCAAAGATACCATTTCCATTTGTTCATGTTGATACTGGACACAACTTTCCTGAAACCATAGCTTTTCGCGATCAGTTTGTTAAAGATTATGGCGTAAATTTAATTATTGGATTAGTACAAGACTCAATCGACCAAGGAACAGCAGTTGAAGAGAGTGGTCCAAATGCGAGTAGAAATGCTCTTCAATCTGTTACCCTACTTGAAACCATCGAAAAAGAAGGATTTGATGCATGCCTGGGTGGAGGGAGAAGAGATGAGGAAAAAGCCCGGGCTAAAGAAAGATTTTTCTCTCACCGTGACGCTTTCGGACAATGGGATCCTAAAAACCAAAGACCTGAACTATGGAATTTATTTAATGGAAGAAAAGCACCAGGGGAAAATTTTCGTATCTTTCCTCTAAGTAATTGGACAGAAATGGATGTTTGGCAGTATGCAAAAATCGAAAATATCGAATTACCAAACCTTTATTTTTCACACAGCCGCGAGGTCGTTGACCGGAACGGTAGTTTACTTGCGGTATCAGAATTTGTATCTCCCAGAGAAAATGAGAGTCCCATTGAAGAAGTTGTGCGATTTAGGACAATAGGGGACGCGACTTGTACAGGAGCTGTTAAATCAAATGCTTCAAGCATAGAGGAGGTAATTAATGAGGTTGCTGCATCAAGAGTAACAGAAAGAGGTTCTCGTGCAGATGACAGACGGTCAGAAGCTGCAATGGAAGATCGAAAAAAACAAGGATATTTCTAAATTTCATCTCATGACAGAACAAACTAATTATCTGGATATGGACCTACTCAGGTTCACCACTGCAGGAAGCGTGGACGACGGAAAAAGTACCTTAATTGGACGTCTTTTCCATGACACAAAAGCCATTTTCGAAGATCAGTTGGAAGCAATTGAGAAAAGTAGTAAGCAGAGAGGTGACAAAAACATCAACCTCGCCTTGCTTACTGATGGTTTAAGGGCAGAAAGAGAACAAGGAATTACTATCGATGTTGCTTATCGATACTTCGCCACGCCCAAAAGAAAATTTATCATAGCTGATACACCCGGTCATATTCAATATACAAGAAACATGGTTACCGGTGCATCAACTGCGAACCTGGCTCTTATTCTGGTAGATGCAAGAAACGGTGTTGTTGAACAGACTAGGCGACACACATTTATCGCCGATTTATTGGGAATAAAGCATGTTGCTGTTTGCATTAACAAAATGGACCTCGTTGACTACAGTGAGGATGCATATGAAAAAGTACTTAGGCAGTACACTGATTTTGCGTCTCGCCTAGAAAATGTAACCGACTTAACCTTTATTCCAATAAGTGCACTTAAGGGGGATAATGTGGTTGATAGATCAGAGAGCATGCCTTGGTACAAAGGACCTCCTTTATTGTACCATCTAGAGAATGTTTATGTTGGCTCTGACAGTAATCATGTTGATTCACGATTCCCCGTTCAATGGGTCATTCGCCCTCATTCTGATGAACACCACGACTTTCGAGGATTTTCAGGGAGGGTTTCAGGAGGAGTATTTAAGACTGGAGACGAAGTGACTATCCTGCCATCTGGATTTTCAACAAAGATTTCAAAAATCCTAAAAGGAGAAAAAGAAATTGAAGAAGCATTTCACCCACTTTCAGTAACAATGTTACTTGAAGATGAAATTGATGTCAGCAGGGGAGATATGATTGTAAAACCAAATAATCAGCCAAAAATCTCACAAGATTTGGATGCATTTATCTGCTGGTTTTCTGGAACAAAAAAACTCACCAAAGGAAGTAAATTTATTTTTAGGCATACAACCAAAGAAGCACAGGTAATCGTATCTGAAATCAGACATAAAGTTGATGTTAACTCTCTTCGCAAACAGGAGGACGCCGAATGTTTTGACATGAATGATATTGGGCGAATCTCACTCCGTGTTTCACAACCGGTATTTCATGATACTTATCGACGAAACCGGAACACAGGAAGTTTCATCTTAGTTGATCCTTTTACAAATGAAACCCTTGCTGCAGGAATGCTTCGATGAATCTTGAAGAAGAGCAGATAAACCAGTTAAGAGAATTAGGAATCAGGCTTATTGATCAGCATGAAGCTAAAATTCTTATCCCGGCAAAAAAACAAGAATCAGGCTTTTGGTTTGGTGGAGGAAATATTGTACAGGAAAGCAACGGACGAATTCTTATTTGTGGGAGATATCGTAATGCTGGCGACTCAACCACAGGAACTGGTGCCGGGGAAAGAGGGCTAGAATTTTCAATCTTTGCGGCTAAAAATACAAAGGAGGACTTTCACAAAATTCTTTCTTTCTCTAAGCAAGACCTTGCTCACTCGTCTGAGATTGTTTCAATAGAAGGTGGTTGCCTGCTTCAAGATCTACAAAACCACAAAGTTGAACTGTTTATTTCAACGGAAAAAAAGATAGCTTATCCCAAATCACTAATTAATTTTCAAAAAACGGGCACGGGAGTTTGGACAGTTGATTTATTACATGGCACAAAAGCCGATTCAATTGATTTGAGTACAATACAAACTATTGCAGCTTCAGGCAAAGGAAACACACTCCATATCAAAGACCCAGTCGCGTTTCACTCTTCGAATGGAAATACTGAACTGCTGTACTGCAATCACCCATTCTCTTGGTCCAGTTCAAACACTGGTCTCGCACGAAGAAAGGAAAATGAAAATACATTCGAGCAACTCAGTGATTCCATTTTAGCCCGTGGTAATAGCTGGGATGTTGCCTGCTCCAGGATAACCGAAAGGCTGCCAATTCCTAAAATCGGTTCCTTTGCTGACATTCCCGATCTTTCACTCTACTTTTACGATGGAGCTGAGTGCTTACGCTCATTGGACCAAAATCCACATGCCGCAAAACGTCCGAGAGGTTACTCCTGCGAAGAATTGGGCGGCTTAGCTTGGGGTTGGGATAATGAATTTCCAAATATTAAACCCATATCTACTGAATTCCCCTTATTTATATCCCCTCACGCAACAGGGTGTAGTAGATATGTTTCCTCAATCTTTCTACAAAATGAAGATTTGTTTGCTACATGGCAACAAGCTCAACCAGACGGGTCTCAACCACTGGTGATGAACCAGCTTAATAAAAGTGAAGTACATCGAATCTTATCTGCTTAAAATTATCTAAAACCTCATTAAAAATAGTTTTAAAGGTTAGTTCTACCAATACCTTAATCAGTCTTACTTCTATTAAAAATTTCCCGGGGAGTCATAATTTAAAAATTGCTGATGATTCCGATACCAAAAGTACACTAAAATTATTTACTAGGGAAGGAATTCCTTAAAATATTGAGGTGCAAGAAATTATACACTGTGATTAAGTTTGCTTTAATCGTTACGCAGTGTGAGGGTAAAGGAGAATTATTCTGATAATTTGGGGTAGCGAGTATACATATATACAACCTCCGTAATCATATACCTAAGGGAAAATTAAAATCACTGCCGCTTCACCTATCGCAACTAAGAATAATGACAAAGGTTCGCAAGCATCACCGCCCACAATACTTTCATTTGTAAAAGATCTTCCTAATCTGTGCTCGCTTACAGGGTTGGCTTGTACTGTTGTAGCAATTTATTCCAGTATCTTTGGTTTCTATCCGCTCGCAATGATTGGTATGATTTGGGCCGTTTCCTTTGATTGGGCGGATGGGCTTATCGCCCGAAGAATGAAAGGCCGAAATAAGTCTAAGCAAACCTTTGGAGGTCAGCTAGATGTCTTAATTGATATTGTAAGCTATGGAGTTACCCCTGCTATTCTGCTCTCCAGTTATGGTGAATATGATTTCATCTTTTTAGCTGCTGCATTCATTATTCTATCTGCCAGTGCCTTACGCTTAAGTTATTTCAGCACATTTGGCTTATTAGGCGGGACCAAATATACAGGGCTAGCACTGGATAATAATAATATCATACTTGTCTTCATCTTTTTATTTGAAAGCTTTTTTAGTCACGAAATATTTTCTTATATTTTGCTGATTAGCTGTTTGGGGATCGCATGGTTAAATGTTTCGCAAATTAAAACGCCCAAATTATCCTCAAACCCAAGGAATGTCTATATTCTAGGCATTTATACAATTATACTTACCTCAATTTACGGGTGGGTATCTTTTCTAAATACTTAAATAAAAATGCTTATATACACCGTTGGTACATTTGATTTATTGCATGTTGGACACCTCGCATTACTGGAGTACTGCAAAACCTTGGGAGATACAGTAGCGGTTGGGGTTGGCTCCGACGATGTGGTGAGTTCCTACAAGCCAAATATGCCTATTATACCCTTAAACCAAAGGATGGAAATGCTCAAAGCATTGCGATGCGTCGATATTGTACAAGCCTACCACGAACTCGAATATGTCTCTGGTTGTAAAAAATTAAAACCTGACATTTTTGTTATTGGTGAAGACTGGGGAAATAAAAAGCATAACATAGATGTAGAGAAATATTTATCTGCCGAAGGTAAAAAACTAATCCAAGTAAGCTACAATCCACAAGCTTCCTCCACAAAAATTAAACAAATCGTTTTGGATCAATCTCATCGGGGTAAATACTTGGCACAGGAAATCTCTATTATTTGAGAAATACATGTAATTTAGAGCCTCTGGATTACTAGATTTGAATTTTTAATTCATTGGATCGTAAATCAAGTAGCCTGATCCTTTCTGATTGCCCCTCGTAGCAGAAAGTTCAATTAGCTACGGCGAATCATTTACTAAATTACAGAAATAAAAGGGTCTTTGAAACTTTGGTGGAGGTGGCGGGAATCGAACCCGCGTCCCGCAATCTTTCTGATTCGGCGTCTACGTATGTAGTTCTCTTATTAATTTAGGACTAATGAAGGAAGGA
>JABGWZ010000134.1 GCA_018675995.1 Opitutia bacterium
ACCATTTTTGCTCCATGTCCTAACGGATAAATAAACGCTTAAGCAAAAAATGATAGAACTAGCAAGCACACTGGGAATTGCAGTCGAAAATTGCCAGCCATTAAATTCAAACATTTTTCTTCTGTTTTCTCTTTGATTGTTTTGGTATGCCAAGCAAGGATTCGGCTAAAAGGAATGCAAGGCACAGATATAAAAAAGAAGTCCAAATTTCAGACCTTTTAAAAGTCGACCTTTTGCTTTCGTTCAATTCTTGAAGAGTTGGAGAATTCGGAAGCTTTGAATTTAAATCGGACAAGGTAAAAATTTCGTTATCTAATTCCTCTAGCGGTCGATTTATGGCTGTGAGTTTTCCATTAATTTTGTATACACCAGCATGAAGGGCAGGCTTTTTCTGTTCTGGTAGATCAATACAGCTATATTCAAAGATATTTTTTGTTTCCTCCGATCCGCAAATTAGGTCGTTTGAGGAATCCATTACAGAAGAGGATTCAAGCATTATTCTCTGGATACTTGGCACGAGGATATAGCCATCCTTTAATGAAGACCACGAATCTAGGGGTAGGGTAGAAAAGGCATAAACAAGACCATTCCCATGAGTAAATTTAGATAGAAATGCTTTGCCATCACCGTAATAAGCAAGTGCTTCCCCTTGATTTGGAACCATTCTTTTAAGGACGGATAAATAATCTAACCCGATCGAAGCACCATCCGCAAAGTTTTTAAGAACACCTTCTTCTTTTGACCAACTTTGAATGGTAAAGGCCTGATCTTCATTTCTCTCTTCTAATTCTTGCCAACTTAAAAAAGGATAGTTGTTTAGATTTTTGTTTTCAGATGGAAAGAGTACAAGGGTGCCTCCCTGTTTAACAAATTTATCTAAAGACTCGGAGACCGCTTTTGATATTGCTCCTTGCTGAATAACCATTCTCCTCTGAGTGTTTTTTTTATTATCAAGATTCTCAAGAATTAGCGGTTCAGCAATTTTCCCATCTGAGTTTTGTGCAGCCGAACGCAGTACATTCTCAATAACAGGATTCAACGATAGAACCCCGACTTGGGGGATCGAATTTTTACCGTATGTAAAGTAATAATGATCATCAGATTTATTAAAACTACTATTTAACTTTATCGACCCCCAGCCTTCTTCAGCTTGTTTTTTTAAATTAAATGTAGTGTGCCACTTTGTATAATTACTGGAAATTTTTAAGTTTAAATTTTCACTTTCTCCGTTGAGAGACTTTTGAATATCAACGCTATTTAATGGATTGGTCGATTTACTTTGTTTCAGAGTCAAGCTTGGTTTGATGGTCTCCTTACTTCTGGCGATCTTGTTAACTCGAAGTGAGATATTATAGGAAGACTTAGAGTTAAGAGGTATTATTTTAAGGGTCCATAAGTCTTTCTTTTGCTCAAGTATTTTATCAATCCGTGAGAATTGATTAGAGCTTTTATTTTCCCCCCAGTTACTTCTTTGCATATCGGAAGCAAGAAGGATCTCGGCAGGTCCGACCTGAGTTTTTTTCATCCATTCTAAAGTTTTGAGCAGAGTTCTGGTCAGGGATGATGAAGTATCAGTTTGCCCAGTGAAGTCTTTAAAATTGGAATCTTTAAGTGCTTGGATTTCAGAGAGGAAAAAGGGTTCTTCATAAACAGATTCTACAAGTGCTATCTTGCTTTCCGGCCACGGTTCAACAAATTGATCAAAAATCTCTAGTGCCCGCTCGCGTTTTGATTTTAAATTCGAATGAGCTCCAATATCCATGCTCGCAGATCGATCAAGAATTAATACAAGCATCTCAGGAGAATTGGAAGAAAGAGAAAAAAATGAATTCCCTCCGATCATCGGGCGGGCAATAACAAAGCATAGGCAGGCCAGGGCAATCATTCGCATAAGCAAAGTTAACCATCGTTTAATTTTTGATATCCGAGATGAGCTTTTCCTGGCTTGTAGTAAAAAGCGAGTTGCTGCCCATGGTTGCGATCGATGGCGTAGTAAATTGAGCAGATGTATGATCAATGGGGTAAGAGCAAGTAAAAGTCCCCATAGTGCAATCGGCTGGAGGAATGACATTATGAGGTAATTTCTCTTCTGTGAGAACTGAAAGTGTTAAGTGTTTCGCTTATGGATTGTAAGGTAGAAACTCGATTAAACGAAGCTTCGCATTCCAGGCAATGTTCGTTAATTGCCATACTGTGCTCTTCCATTCTTTTTAAATATTCATCTCTGATTAAAGTTGGTTCGGTTATGATTGAACCTTCTCCTTCAAGGTCAATGAAGCGGGTAGGTCGGTCGAAAGAAAATTCAATTTCCTGTTTGTCCAACAATTGAAAGAGGACCACATCATGCTTTCTGACACGGAGATGAGTAATTGCGTGCTTAATAAGATCGATTTCTTCGAAAAAATCCGAGATTACCACAATCAACCCTCTCATTTTTGAACTTTCTGCAATTTCGTGAAGAGATTGAATAAGGTTTGTATTTCCTTTGGCTTTTAGTGGACCGAGCACTTCAAGTATTTCCTGTACTTGAGCGGGGTTTCTTTTGGTCGGAATAATTTTTTGATTCTTGTTTTGAATTGTATGTAAACCTACTGCGTCCCCCTGTCCAAGATAAATATAGGCAAGGGTAGCTGTGAGCTTTTTAGCGTATTCAAGTTTATTTACCGGTTCACCAAAACTCATGGATGCACTACAGTCGATGGCAAGATGGCAGCGTAAATTGGTTTCTGCTTCAAATTCTTTTAAATAATAGCGATCTGAACGCCCA
>JABGWZ010000055.1 GCA_018675995.1 Opitutia bacterium
GTACCTTTTGTTTTATTACTACCTTTTGTCTGGATTATTCGAGGGGCAAATTCAGACTGGAGACTGCTTAATTTTGTTTTATTTTTTGTAGTGTTTATTTTTTCACTCATTCCCTATTTTGACCATGGTGGATGGAAACGAATTAAATTTCTACTGTTCCCCCTTTTGTTCTTTTTAGTAGCCATACCATGGCCACTTGCTTACGACTTAAAGTTAACTCAATTTTTTCAAGAAAGAATTTCAAGCATAATTGTTGATATTCTTCTTATTCTAGAACACGAAGCAAGTCTTCAGGGTACGGTTATAGATGTTGGTGTATTTGGACAAATTGGAATAGACCAAGCGTGCAGTGGGATAAATGGTTTACAATCTTCCATTGTCGTAAGTCTCTTTTTAGGCGCTTATTACAAGTTCCGCCCTTTTAACAGAATTTCACTTTTGTTCGGTGGGATAATGGTGGCTATTGGATTCAACTTACTTCGGGCATTTTCAATGTCTTATATTAAAGTTAAAGGTAAGGGTTATCTTTTAGACAATCCCCTACTTACTGTTTGGGGTTGGAATTTTCCTTCACTTCACGATTTGGCTGGGTGGATTGAAACTTTGCTTATCCTTATTTTCATCTTCCTATTGGCTCGATCTTGTAAAATCGGGTTTTCTCTTCATTCTCTAGGTGATGAGATAAACAATTGGTCAAATCTTAAAGTTTACCCAAATTCATTTTTTAGTTTATCTATAATACTAAGCGTTTTTTTATCCATAACTCTAACAAGTTACCATTACAAAAATGCAGAAAAAGAGATGGTTCAACTTCCTAGAATAGAATTAGATTTGGTAGATGATAATTTATATTCAGAAGAACAAGCTATATCTAAGCAAATCGCCGCACAACTGCATTACAAAGATGCAAAATCTATTCAGTGGCAAGATCGTTTCAGAACCAGAAAAAATCCCTACACACAAGTCACATCCATCAACCCAAATTACGAGTATTGGCAACTATTTGAAGCATCATGGGATTTTGGTGGTGCCTGTACTGCCATTCTCTCCACCCATTCTCCTGACTCCTGCCTTCCTCTTACTGGATTTACCCAAGTCAACCCAAAACCCGGTCAAAAAACCGACCTTATTTCAATAAAACTGGATGACTATAATATTTTATTCGAAACATATGAATTCCTTAAAAACAAAAGAAAGTTTTTTGTTTTTCGTTGTTTTTGGCCAAATTTAACTATCCCTGGTGAACCAAACTACTTCCCTGGTGAAGGATACAGCTTCCGAGGACGTCTGAAAGCATCATGGGATGGAAGAAGAAATGTTGGAGGAACCATGCTGGCTCTAGCTCTTGCAAATACCGATTCTAATCAAAATGCAATTAACAAGCTAGATGTGCTACTAAAGCAACGCCTAAAACTAATCCCAGCACAATAAGAGTGAGCCACATTCTAAAAGGAAAATTAAATAATCTAATATCGTTTCCGCGACTTTTCGAAATGAAAAATTTCGTGTCATTAAATACCACCCTATACCTATTCTTGAGGTACTAGATAATGAATAAATTGTTACCCCAAATAGTTCTACGTAAAATCATGGAAGATACTTTTGAAGAACTAGTGGAAGATGGAGTTGACTCGAAAGTTTGAACACTGCAGTGCACCGTGAGTTTAAAAAGAAAGAAGAATGTCACTCATTGGTCTTTCAGTATTTGTACAAAATTGCTTCTGCAGTCTCCCTAATCGATTGCTCATACTCCTATCTATGTATTCAATTAATATCCATCTCACAAAATAAATATAATAAACGGTCCATGCATAATTACGAATCCGCACGATTCCTCTCGTCGAATAAGGACAAGGCGATAATGAACATTGGTAATATAATAACTGTTATGACCCTTTGGACCAAGAGGAATTTTATACTTTACCAAAATTTTCAACTCACTAATCACTCTTTAACCTGAGTCTTTTGTTAGATACTCTTCGCATCTTTGCAGCCACTGCAGTTTTTCTGGGTCATACCAATTTCAAATGGTTTTTTGGTAACAACACGATCGGCCCCCGAAATGGTCAGGACTATGTTATTATTTTTTTTGTTCTCTCGGGGTTTGTCATTGCTTGGTCAGTTGATAAAAAAAACAATTTAACATTTTATCAATATGCATTCGATCGATTAACAAGGCTATGGAGCGTTGCTATTCCTGCTCTCTTTATTGGCATTGCTCTAGATCTATGGGGCAAATCAATTAACCCAGAAACTTACCAGCATATCTTTTCAGCAAGCTATGTTGAAGCTAAAGTCCTCTTATCCAGCATTTTTATGCATGAATGTTGGTTTTTAAGTGTTAGACCTGGTAGCAACGGTCCATTTTGGTCTCTATCTTATGAGTTTTTATATTATATGATCTTTGGTTCTATTATACTCCTTCCGACTTTAAAAAGTAAATTAATAATAGGACTAATATGGATCTTAATCGCTGGACCCAAAATATTGCTCCTCTTTCCATGCTGGCTAATTGGTTGCCTAACTTATTATGGATGCAAGTCATTTCGACTTAACATGGCACTTGCGACTTTTTTTGCTTTGTTAAGCGGATATTTTTTAATAACAAGGATGGCCATGCGATGGCATAATTGGAGTCCATGGGGATATGAAGGTTTAGGTACTCCGCCTCTGTTTTATTCGGCTAAATATTTGGACGACTACACAATTGCGGGAGCATTAGCACTTTTTCTTTTCTCCATGAATTATTGGTTTTCTTTGGAAAAAAAATCATGCGGTTTTCTTTCTTTAATTATTAGAAAATGCGCAAACTGCTCTTTCTCGCTCTACGCAATTCACTTTCCGATTATGGCTTTTTTAGGAGCATTATGGGCAAGTGGGTCAGTCACCCGATTGGGATATGTTTCAGGAATTATATTTGTTTTAGGAATTTGCTTTCTATTCGCCATCGTTTTCGAACTGCCTCTCAAAAAATACCGATCAATATTGATTCGAATTTTTCCAATACTTAATCACAAATGTGGGATTCGTTCTTAATCTTTTTATCCAAGAATCCATTTATGGTTAGTTTACTGCCACTATTTTTGTCCGCTATTTTTTTATACTTTGGAAGAAATTCGTTAAAATACCAAATACCAGGTGCTATCCTTTTAGTTGCTGGGATCGGCATTGGCTCTGTCCTTCATTTTCGATGGGATTCATTCTCCATTCACCTTTGCAAGGCCGGCACTGAAAATTTTAATAAAAATAAAATTTTATTTATTGGAGACTCCATTACTGCTGAAGGAACTCGACCAAGAGGGTTCATTACGAAATTAGAATCACTTCTTCAGGTAGAATCAGAAACTATCTGTGCAAAAGGAGCAACATCTGTTCAAATTATATCCCTTGTCGAAAGCAATACTCTAAATTTTCGACCTGACTACATTATTGCCCAATCCGGAATCAATGATTTGGTAAATGGTGTATCGGAGAAAGAAACAAAAAATGCACAAAACAAACTATTGGAAAGCATCCATTCAACTTTCCCTTCTGCCATTGTATTGTTTATTCCCATCCATCCGTTTTTTAAAGAAAAGAATTTTTTTATTCCTTCCAATCGTCCGTCCTCAAAAATACAGCTTTATTCATGGTCGGAGAATCCAAAAAAATTTGCTCAAGATTACTTAGTTAAAGACGGTATCCATTTAAACGCTCAAGGGCACACTTTGCTCGGGCAAAACCTAGCTCATCAACTAACTGTAAACATTTGATTAATTCCCTAACAACTAGTCAAAATAATGAATTGGAAAAATAATAAAGTACTCGTAACCGGAGGAGCTTCTTTCATTGGCTCTCATCTTACCGAGCAGTTGATAGAACTCGGTGCAAAAGTCAGAATTGCAGATAATTTCTCTAGCGGAGAAAAGTCACATGTCAAAAGCCTGGATTGCGAAATCCTCGAGGGCGATCTCCTCAATCCAGGATTTTGTAATCAAGTAACCGATGGTATTGAGACCGTCTTTCACTTGGCTGCTGACCATGGCGGGCGTGGGTACATCGACGCCCATCAAGTTGAATGTTCAACTAATATGATTCTCGACGGACAAGTTTTTCGTCACGCACATCAAAACGGAGTTGAAAAGATTATTTTTGCATCTTCTGGTTGTGTTTACCCAACTTCCGCCCAAATGGATATCTCTAAAGAAGTTTTCCTTCATGAGGACATGGTCACACCACCCTACGAAGCAGATGACCTTTATGGGTGGGCAAAGCTAATGGCTGAGCTCACCCTGAAGGCTTATCATCAACAACTTGGTATCAGCACCGCATCCTGTCGTTACTTTACGGTTTACGGTCCCCGCTGCACTGAAAATCACGCTGTCATGGCAATGATTGCAAGGGGATACCTAAAACTGGACCCTTTCGAGGTCTGGGGAAATGGCGAACAAATTCGAAATTGGACCTATGTGGATGACATTGTATCCGGTACCATCGCAACCGCAGAAAAAATTCATGACGGTACATCAATCAATTTGGGCACCATGGAACGTATTAAAGTTAAAGACTGTGCAAACCAAGTAATTGACACATTGAACCCCCGTGCGACGGTCAAGCTTTTAACCGATAAACCAACCGGACCGCTCAACCGAGTGGCAAGTAATGCATTAGCAAAAGAGTTATTAGATTGGGAACCAAAAACCTTCTTTCAAGTTGGACTTCAGAAAACGATTCAATGGTATATCGATTCCAAGACTACTGAACAAGCCAGTGCTGACCTCACCCGCAAATTAGTGGGGCGATAAGCTTTAATTTTTCTATTCCCCCAAGTTTTACTGTAATTATTTGAAAACCTTAGGGATTTCCGCTTTTTACCATGACAGTGCTGCTGCATTAGTCGTTGACAGTAAAATAATCGCCGCAGCGCAGGAAGAAAGGTTTACAAGGATTAAGCATGATGAATCATTCCCCAAAAATGCAATTGAATTTTGCTTACAAGAGGGGGATTGCTTGCTGGATGAAATCGATCAAATCATCTTTTACGAAAAACCATTTCTCAAGTTTGATCGACTGCTGGAAACATATCTAAGTTTCGCTCCAAGCGGCCTTCATTCATTTATTAAAGCCATGCCCCAGTGGCTCAAACAAAAACTTCATCTTCCACGAGAAATTAAAAAGGGTCTACCTGGGAAATGGCACAAGCCTATTGTTTTTACCACCCACCATGAATCACATGCAGCTAGTGCTTTTTTCCCAAGTCCGTTTGATGAAGCTGCAATATTAACCATGGATGGAGTCGGAGAGTGGGATACCGCCACAATCGGAATTGGTGAAGGCAATTCGATTAAGCTTCTAAAATCACTCGAATTTCCCCACTCGCTAGGACTTTTATACAGTGCATTTACTTATTTTTGTGGTTTCAAGGTGAATTCAGGTGAATACAAATTAATGGGCTTAGCTCCCTATGGTAAACCAATCTATAAAAACGCTATATTAAAGCATCTTATTGACATCAAGGAAGACGGGTCGTTTGAAATAAATCTTCAATATTTCAGTTACTGCCAAGGCTTGACCATGACTAATAAGCAATTTGAAAAATTGTTTGGTGGACCATCCCGCAAACCAGAAAACCAAATCACAGAACGAGAAGTTGATCTTGCAGCTTCAATTCAGGAAGTTACGGAAGAAATTGTCATACGCATGGCAACTTTTGCTCGAAAACTTACCGGTAAAAACAAACTTTGCCTAGCCGGTGGAGTCGCACTTAATTGCGTAGCCAATGGAAAATTACTCTCCGAAAAAATCTTTGATGAATTATGGATCCAGCCTGCATCAGGGGATGCAGGGGGTGCCTTAGGAGCAGCCCTTTTTGCAAATTATCAACTTCTTAACCTGCCAAGGTCGGTAGAGCCCAACGATTCAATGCAGGGAAGTTATTTAGGTCCCAACTTCTCAAATTCCGAAATAACTAGTTTTCTAAAAGAAAAGGATGCACCATTTCATTACTTTGATGAAGAGAGTCAATTACTCGATACAACTTGCCTAGCTATTGAAGAAGAAAAAATTATAGGTTGGTTCCAAGGAAAAATGGAATTTGGTCCTCGGTCTCTCGGGCACAGAAGTATTATTGGAGATGCAAGGAGTGAAAAGACCCAGACTAACATGAACTTGAGGATCAAATACCGTGAATCCTTTCGTCCATTTGCACCCAGTGTTTTAGAAGAAAAAACTCAGAAATATTTCCAATTGGACTCCCCTTCCCCATATATGTTATTGGTCGCTCCTATTCAAAAAGGGATACGTATTACCCCATCCACAAAAGATAAGGAACATATGAGCGACCCCAACCTCTTGAATAGAGTAAAAATTAAACGTTCCTCCTTACCCTCTATAACTCATGTTGATTATTCTGCCCGCGTGCAAAGCGTTTCCCCTAATCGCAACGATATTTACTATCGGCTAATAAAAAGACTAGAAGAGAAAACAGGAACTGGGGTGGTCGTTAACACGAGTTTTAATGTGCGTGGAGAACCGATCGTGAATACTCCAGAAGATGCCTATCGTTGCTTCATGGCAACCGAAATGGACATCCTCGTGTTAGAAAATCACCTTTTATACAAATCAGAACAACCTAGTAAAAATTTGGTATCAAAAGACTCCCACATCGCTACTTTCGATCTTGATTAGCCTAAACTTTTTTTTGAAAATCAAAAACACATTAAAAAAACCTGATAACATAAAATTTGCATTTAAGTTTATTTTAGGATTTCCAATAGTTGGTTTAATATGGACTTGCATTATTTATTTATTCTCAAATTCAAATACTTTTAATTTTAATATTGCTTATTGTGTAGGGGGTGCGGGCATCGCTGTAGGTTCGCTCTGCCTCATCTCCCCATTAATAAATAAACAAATATGGTCTTTATGGTGTAGTTTTATTGTTGTTATTGATACAATTATCACATGGTCTACATTGCCATTATTTTACTATATTATTTTATTTCCTTTTGCCTTACTGATACGAACTTTTGGAAAAGCATCTATGCGAAACCCGGACCGAACAAAAGTTACTTTTTGGACTGATCTTCCCCAAAACACTTCTAAAAAACAGTATCTACGACAATTCTAAACTCAGTTTCTCAATGACAAAACAAGACGAAGAAAACTTTGAAAAGCTAAGCAGTCAGCAAAAACAGAGTGGGGTTTTAAAAGAAATTTACCTAATGCTAAAATATAACAAAAAATGGTGGCTTACTCCAATTATATTAGTCCTGCTGCTTTTCGGTGCATTAATAATAGTAGGAGGTAGTAGTTACGCACCATTTATATACACGCTTTTCTAATTAAAATCTGAAAATTATTAATCAAAATAAAATTACCACGCTAAAAGCATCATCAGGTTGGAGCGGTTTTGATTTTGTTGGCATCTGGCAGTATCGGGATCTTTTATTTCTGCTTGTACGCCGTGATTTTGTTTCTCAGTACAAACAAACCATACTTGGTCCAGCTTGGTTTGTTCTGCAACCTCTTTTTCTTACGATTGTCTTCACCCTTATTTTTGGGAAGTTTGCTCAAATCCCAACCGAAGGATTACCCCCCCTGCTCTTTTATAACTCAGGTCTAATAATATGGAGTTACTTTTCTTCCTGCTTCACCGGAAATGCATCGACATTTACTGCTAATGCTGGAATATATCAAAAAGTCTACTATCCTAGGCTAATCAATCCATTAGCTAATTGTATTTCTGCATTGTTTGGATTCTCGATCCAATCTCTATTTTTCTTGGGCTATTTTTGCCTTTATAAATTCTTCATCCCAACGGAAGAGTTTTTTACTATGACTTGGGCAATATTACTTCTACCCCTTCTCATCGTTATAGTGGCATTCTTGGCATTAGGTATGGGGCTGTGGATGTCAGTGCTTACCGCAAAGTATAGAGATTTCAATCAAATTACAGGTTTTCTCGCCCAAGCCCTCATGTATGCTACACCAATCATCTATCCATTATCCGAAGTTCCGGAGCCATATAAGTTCTGGGCATCCTTAAACCCGATGGCAACTGTAGTAGAAACATTTCGCTACGCTTTATTAGGAAAAGGCCATTTCTCTGCATCTCACATGCTTTATGCTGGTATCTTAGCGCTCTGTGTTCTCTTGTCCGGAATGTACTTTTTTAAACGAACAGAAAAGCGCGTTGTTGACTACCTTTAATTCATGGAAGACTCTCTCGCCATAGAAGTAAAAAATCTTTCCAAAAAATACCGATTGGGTACTATCGGTATGAGTAGTCTCAGAGACGATCTCAGTCGGTGGTGGAACCGTAACAATGAAGACGGCTCTGATATAAAAAAAAGAAAAACCAATGGCATCAATCATTGCCGAATGATCAACAATAGTGAATTTTGGGCGCTTCACGATTTAAATTTCAGTATCAATAAGGGAGAAGTAGTTGGCTTAGTTGGAGCCAACGGTTCAGGTAAATCAACTCTGCTTAAAATACTTTCCCGTATTACAGAGCCTTCCAAAGGTCAGGTTAAAGTAAGAGGTAAAGTGGCGTCTTTACTTGAGGTCGGTACCGGATTCCATCCCGAATTAACTGGTCGAGAAAATGTATACATCAATGGAGCAATTTTAGGTATGACTCGGCGTGAGGTGACTTCGAAGTTTGACGAAATCGTCGATTTTGCCGGAGTTTCCGATTTCATTGACACACCTATCAAAAGATACTCATCCGGTATGACAGTCCGTTTAGGATTCGCTGTCGCGGCCCA
>JABGWZ010000097.1 GCA_018675995.1 Opitutia bacterium
TATCGAATTTGATGCGAATGGTGAATGTAATTACTGTAAACAAATTGATTCATTATCGAAACAATATGGCACGGGTGAGTCAAAGGGAGAGCAAGAGTTACTCCGTATATTTGACGAAATTAAACGAAGTGGTAGGGGCAAAAAATATGATTGTGCAATTGGTGTCAGTGGAGGAACTGATTCGTCATACATGCTCTACTTGGCTAAGAAACATGGACTTCGACCATTAGCAGTTCATTATGATAATACTTGGAATACATCGATTGCCACCCAGAATATCCGTAAGGTTTTATCTGCCTTGGATATCGATCTTTACACTCATGTTGTTGATAACAAGGAAGCGGATGACATCTTTCGTTCGTTCTTTGAAGCTGGAGTCGCCGAAATTGAAGCTTCGACAGATTTAGCTTTGGCAGAAACTATTTATCGGGCAGCATGGAAATATGGGATTAAGTATGTACTCGAAGGACATTCTTTCATAACAGAAGGTATAACTCCTGTTGGAAGGAATTATTTTGACGGTCGATATGTAAAGTCAATTCATCAAAAATATGGAAAGCTTCCCCTTCGTACTTACCCGTTGATGACTTTTATGAAGTTTCTGTGGTGGACAGTTTTTGCAAGAATTAGAAAAATTCGCCCATTTTGGTACTTAGAATATAATAAGGAAGAAGCGAGGAAGTTTTTAGAAGAAGAGTATGATTGGAAGTATTATGGGGGACATCATCTTGAAAATAGAATGACTGCTTTTTTTCATGGTATTTATGCTCCTCAAAAATTTGGGATGGATTTTAGGAATAACACTCTTTCCGCTTCTGTTCGACAAGGGATCATGACAAGAGAAGAAGCTTGGGATGTGTATAACCAGCCCCCTGTAGTTGAAAAATCTTTGCTTGAGTATTTTCTTAAAAGATTAAACTTAACTTCAGATAAATTTGAAACAACTATGTCATCACCTCCAAAATCCTGGAAAGATTTTCCGACTTACAAAAAATGGTTTGAGTTGTTAAAGCCTATGTTTTCTATTTTGGCCAAATCAAATTTAGTTCCCATGAGTTTCTACCTGAAATATTGTTTTCCTGATACCGCAAAAAAATCTTAATCTGTATGATCGTTATTGCTGATTATGGACTGGGGAATTTGGGGTCATTAAAAAATATGTTTAAAGCCATTAATCAAAAGGTTTCAATTGAATCCTGCCCTAAACAAATTTCATTGGCAAAGAAACTGGTATTGCCAGGTGTTGGGAACTTCGACAAGGCGATGGATTTGATAAATAAAACTGATGGTTTAAGGGACATAATCATCGATAAAGCTTCGAATCAAAAAGTGCCTGTACTTGGAATATGTTTAGGAATGCAAATTCTGCTCGACTCAAGTGAAGAGGGGGAAATGAAAGGCTTGGGTTTGATTGAAGGAGAATCGATTCGATTTCCTGCGAAAAAAAATTTGAAAGTGCCTCATATGGGTTGGAATTCAGTTGTTTCATCCGGTTATAATGCCCATTTTTGTTCAGATTTACCTTTAGATAGCCGTTATTATTTTGCTCATTCATATTATGCGAGAGTCAAAAATGCTAAACACACAATGATGAAAACAAACTACGCACTTGAGTTTGATTCAGCTATTTGCCGGGGAAACATATTTGGAGTTCAGTTTCATCCCGAGAAAAGTCATCGATTTGGGATGAATATATTGGAGAAATTCAGTAGTTTAAATTAAGTATTTATGAATTCTGTTAACCATAAAAACTTTTGCCTCACAAAAGATGAGATTTGGCACATAAGAGAAAAAATATACCATTCTCAACATGACGGTTATTTTGTATTTAGAGGTTTTCTTGACGCTAGAATTACAGATCACCTAATTAATTATTGGGTTAAGTTGCTTGATCCTCCGTCTACCCATAAGCTTTTCCCTGGTAAGAAAAATGCCTTTCATCCAAATTGCCCTTCCTATTATGCACAAAACAAAAAAAATGATCTTAAGGTTTTCTACAACCCACTGTGGAGCAACCGGCATGAGATTGTTTCTAATGAAGTCGCTTTTTCAATAATTCAACTTCGGGCCCAGATAGAAGGTAAAGCTTTTACCCGAGAGATTATTCCTGTGGTAGGTCAACGCTGTGTAATTCCTAGGTTGATTATTACCAAAAATGGCAAAAATATTTTAATGCCTCACAGCGATTATAGTTTGGATGAACCTGATTCTAAAAATATCGACCTTGCCCGTGTACAGGCGACTTTATTCCTGTCTGAAATAGATCAAGATTATTCAGGCTCTGGTTTTATTTTCACAAAAAATAATGGGCAGAAAATTGAATGTGAACGCGCTTTAAAAATTAAACCAGGGGATCTCCTTGTTTGGCGTTATAATAATGTGCATGAGATTTCTGATATTAGTTCTTCCAGCGATCAAATAGGATTTGTTCGAATGCTATTTCCTCCAGAAAGTATAACCAGAAGCAACGGACTAGGGAATTTCTTAGATATGGGGAAGAATATTCTTAGGAAATGTAAGAGAAAGTTCTTGTAGCATGAAGCGAGAAAAAATTTTTAAACTTATCGATCTTCATTTAGAAGAGCGTGCAGGAGTTCCTAGTAATCGAGAATTAATGTGGGAGGAACTGGGGGAATGGCAGATCAACTCGCTTAAAAAATTAGGTCTTAGTCCTTCTAATAAATTACTTGATGTTGGTTGTGGTCCACTTCGCTTTGGAACTTATGCAATTTCTTATTTAGAAAATGGAAATTATCATGGAGTGGAGGTTTGGGAGCCATATATTAAGTTGGGAAAACGTGTACTCGAAGAATTTGGAATCACCAAGGACTATACGATGAAAATAGATCGTGATTTTGATTACGAAATATTTGGTGAGAAGTTTGATTTTGCGATTGCTCAGTCAGTGGTAACACATCTTTCTGTCCACCAAATCGATAAATTGTTGAGTACTCTTAAAAAAGTTATGGTTCCTGGAGGATCTTTTCTTTTTTCGTATATTAATAACAAGTTTCCCTACTCTGTGTATTACGAAATGGAAGAACCAATGATAACTCCTTCGAATCTAAATGATTCATTCTTTAGGTCATTCGAAAAAAAATACGGTTTAAGGTTTGAGAAGCAACCCGCGGGTCTGGACTCTCATCCTACAGGGCAAACTGTAGCTGTTTATCAATTTTAAGTTATTTGCTAGAAACAAGAGTAATTCCAATTTTACTGCTTAAAAAGCAGGCCCTCGTCAAAACCAAAAGATTTCGAAAATTTGATTATGTCGGTGACCCATGCAATACCATTCGTATTTTTAACGAATTGGAAGTGGATGAGTTGTTTGTGTTGGATATAGATGCAACTCCGTCTCGGTGTGTTCCAAACTTTAAAATTCTTCAGGAAATCGCGGAGGAGTGTTTTATGCCACTTGGATACGGTGGAGGAGTTACCTCTTTGGAGCAGGCAAAAAAAATCTTTGATATTGGATTTGAAAAAATTTCTCTTAATTCGATAGTTTTTAAAAACCCTGGTCTTGTAACCGAAATTTCCAATCATTTTGGAAGCCAGTCCCTCGTAATATCTGTAGATGTAAAAAAATCATTACTTGGGGAATATTTTGTTTATTCTCATTCGGGTAAGGTCAAAAATTCGTTCTCTCCCGTTGATTGGGCAAAACAAGTAGAAACTCTTGGATGTGGTGAAATTTTGCTTACTTCGATTGACAGGGAAGGGAGTTGGTCTGGTTTTGACCTTGAGCTCGTTTCCCAAGTTGCGAATGCGGTTTCTGTTCCCGTAATTGCACATGGAGGAGCTGGTAATCTTGATCATATGTCTGAAGTTGTAAGGCTCTCTAAAGCGTCTGCGGTTGCACTCGGAAGCATGGTGGTCTATCAAAAAAAAGATATGGGTGTGTTAGTTAATTTTCCAGATAAAACAGAATTGTCAGTTGCATTGAAAAAGTGAGTAATTTTAATTTCACCTATCAAAGTTTAAAAAAAGAGTATATGAATGCTCTGGACCAAGGATATCAGATTATAAACTGTATAGATTATTTCGATGAGAATTATGATTTACAAAAAAAAGTCATCGTAAATCGAGTAGATGTTGATTTTTCTTTGAAGAAAACTCAAAGGATTTTGAAAATTTTTAACGACTTGGAAATTTCGGCAACATTTTTCATCCGTTTACATGCACCTGAGTATAACCCTTTTTCATTTGAGGGTTTTAAAACCCTCAAGTTAATAAGAGATTCAGGGCATGAGATTGGATATCATAGCGAAGTTGTTGACCAAGGTATGATCTGGAGTGAACCCGTTGAGGATTGTTTGAACCGAGATCTTGATGTTTTATCAAGGATGCTGGGTATTCAAGTGAAGGGAGTTGCCAGTCACGGAGGTATGACAGGCTTAAATAATCTTGATTTTTGGAAAGACAGAGAACCTGCTGATTTTGGTTTAACTTACGAAGCATACAAGGGAAGTAAAACTAGGAACTTGTTTAAAAACTCTCTTTATGTAAGTGATTCTGAGTGGACAAGATGGAAGTGTTATCAAGATGGAAAATTAAGTGTAATGGATAATAGGTGCTTGTCAGAGCATTTAATTGATTGTCCGCAAGTTGTTTATTTCCTCATTCACCCAGACACGTTTTTTGATCATCATTTCTACGAATAATAGTTTTAGCCTTGGATAGTCAGAAATTCCTGCAAAAGTTTTCCCAAAGTCTAGGTACGCTTGAATCTGAACTTGAGTGTGAGGAAGACGAGGTTCACTCAAATATTTTTGTAATGGGTTTACCCAGATCTGGGAGTACTCTGTTAACGCAAATCTTATATAATAACACAGATCTATATTGTACTAATAATTTAATAGCTCGTTTTTGGGATACTCCACTTATTGGAACCCAATTATCAAAACTGACCATACCCAAAGTAGCTTTAAGTGAATACGAATCTTTTTATGGAAGAACCTTGGGTATTGACCAACCGCACGAATTTTCTCGCTTTTGGCAACAAGCAATAAAACTTGATGATTTTGAAAGTTATGATCCGCAAACTATCGCAGAGGATATTGATTGGCCCGGAATTAAATCCAAGATTTTAAATATGAATAAGATTCTTGGCGGGGGTATAGTTTTTAAACCGATGGAATTAGTTGGTTTTCACCTTAATTCGATGGCTGAGAACTTTGAAAAGTCCTTATTTGTCTATATTGAAAGAGACCCAATTGAAGTTGCAATTTCTATTTTACGGGCAAGAGAAAGTTCTGAAAGCTCTCAATGGTGGGGTTCATATCCACCCGTGGAAATCTTTAAACAACTCAAGAACCTGAACTTAATTGATCAAATTGCTCATCAAGTCTGTTATTTCAGGAGCCTGTATGAAAAATATTTTTCTGATACTAATAATCTTCAATTATTTCGTATTAATTACAGGGAATTATGTGAATCTCCAAATCAAGTGCTTGGAGAAATAAAAAAAGCGATTTCTAGCAAAAATGGTGAGCTTACAATAACACCTCTTAAAGAAAGATTAAAAGTTTCTTTGTCGAAGAAAGATAGTGAAAAACGCATGCGGATGGAAAGTGCACTAGATCTTGCTTCACGCAAATACGGATAAGAAATCAACATTGTTACATTGAAATTATCTATTCACCAACCTGATTTTTGGCCATGGGCGGGGCTCTTTAATAAGATTGCATGTTCAGATAAGTTTGTGGTCTTTGACTGTGTACAGGCACCGAGAGGGAAAAGCTGGCTGACTAGAAATAGAATTCTATTAAATGGGAACCCTCTATGGCTAACGTTGCCTATTTTAAGGTCTGCCAATCAAAAGATAAACGAAGTTAAAATTAACCGGGAAGTTAACTACAAAACAAAGCATCTCGGTACAATTAAACAAGCCTATGCAAGAGCAGAATATTTTAAGGAAATTTTTGCTTTTGTAGAAAATTTATACGCAGAAGACTATGAGAACGCTTCTTCATTTTCTTTACAAATTATTAAGGCGATTTGCGTTAAGTTGAAGATAGATACAGAATTTATTGGAGTCTCTGAAATAATTTCAGATGATGAATTAAGTCGTTTGAGTGGTAACAGTCTTATTCTTGAAATATGTAAAAAGGGTGGGGCGAATGATTATTTATCGGGGATGGGTTGTTTGGATTTTATCCAACCTGACAAGTTTAAAGAAGAGGGAATTAGCTTTAAGTTTCAGAAATTATTGCACCTTGAATACAGGCAACAAATCGCGACTGTCTTCCAACCCAATATGTCCGTACTTGATATATTATTTAATTTAGGTTTTGAACAGTCTGCTGACATTATTGGTCGAGGGTTTTTCTTCGATGAAGTAGTTTGAGAGTGGGGGAGTAAATTATGCTTTTGTATATGATAGCAATATTAGTTTTAATTGCATTTATATCTCGTCTTATAATTTGTTTTAATTCCTATGGCTGGTTTTCGAGAGGGTTTGCAGGAGATTCTTCCGTACATATTCAGATTATTAAACAGTTGAAAAAAGGCTGGAGAAATAAGCGGATAGATAATTACATAATACCGAATGTAATGAGTTATCCGATTCTATTTCACAGGTTTTGCTCAATTTTCCCAACTCATATATTAGAGAAAATAAGTTTTATTCCTAATTTGGTAATTTTCGTTTTATCTTATTTTGCATTCACATGTTTTACTGTTTATCAATTTAAACAGTTTTTTCCGGAGGCGAGTTATTCAGTTTTGTTTATGGGGCTGGTTTGCCACATAATCGCTATACAAAATCTTGTTACTGCTGGCCCAGCTATAGCCTATGTCAAATTATCTTCCAGGCTCTTGGCAAAAATATCTTGTTCGTTTTACATTCTATTTTCATTTTTTTACCTAGAGTTCAATGACGACCTTAGTTTTTATTTGGCCGTTTTTTCAGCTGCGTTAGCTTTTTTAAGTGGTACTTTCGCGGCGCAGGTACTTTTTTTTATCACAATTATCTTTTCTCTGATTACATTAGAGACTGGATTACTCATCTTAACTTTTACTGGGCTGATAATATCTATAGTTCTGAGCTTTGGATATTCCCTTAGAAGTATAGTAGCTATGATGAAGTATTGGAAAATATACTTTTTACGAGTTAAAAAATCACGATATACGGCTCCTGTTTTAAGTTCTTATTTAAATTTAATCGAAGTAATTAAAAATCTATTATGTGGCAGGATTAAGTTAGTATGTAAGCATTTTTATAAAAAGGAACCAAGTAGAGCACTTTTACATTATCCAGAAATGTTTGTGGTCTTTTTTCTATTATTTTTTACCGATAACAGTTTAGAGTATTTAGACGACATCTACCTATCTGTCTTTTTGATTTACTGTATCACTTCTTTCTCAGTATTGAACTTTTTGGGAGAATCTTATCGCTATTTGGAGTATGGATTATTTTTTCTTAATCCCTGCGTTTTGTCTTTATTTTTATTCACCAATTACGGGTTAGCTCATTCCACTTACTTTTTTCTATTTTATGCCGTTTATAGCTTTTTCATTTCGATCTTAATAAATCGACTGGGCGGATATTCCCATAAAGCAGGAGAAGACATTCTTTCTTCTTTTTTGGATAAACTAGGTATTTCAAGCACAGACACTGTTTTTCCTGTTAGTATGCGATTAGGAGCTGATGTTGTTGCAAGAACAAATTGTCGATCTTTTTGGTGGCAACCTGGTGGTGTTACTGATTTGAAAATGTATGATGATTATATTCATGAGTATCCATACCTGTCTTTGGATTGGAGGAAATTATGCAAAAGACATGAAGTGGGTTTTATAATTGTAGACAAACAAGCACAGGATAAATTTGCCGATAATTATGAATTTGGAAGTCTTGAAATCATTTTGGAAGATCAGTTTTACTCGGCTTATCGCTATGTTTAAGGAATCAAATATTACCATTGAGCGAATTTAGTAAGACATTACGAGAGATTTCTACTCAATCCCTTGGTTATGGATTAAGTACTATATTGAGTAGGTTGATCGGTTTCATTTCTGTTCCTATATTAGCACATTATTTTAGTACGGAACAATATGGGACTGTTTCTTTGGTTCAAGTTGCTCTTAGTTTGGCGGTAATTATTGCGGGTATGAATGTTGGATCAGGCGTATCCTTTTACTTTTTTCAGCATGAATCTAAAGATATTAAAAAGAAAGTCTTGGGTTCCGGAGTTGTTTACATATTGATTGCAAGTTTTCTAATTTCGTTATCCGTTTTCGTCTTTTCTGAGGCAATAAGTGATATTCTTAATTTGAGGCAAAAGAAGGATTCGTATTATTCTTTTCAGACGTATTTAGAAATCGGGTCTATCTATTTATTTTTCGGAATTTTTATGACCGCGATCCAGAATATCTTAAGGCTACACAAAGAACCTTATAAATATTTGGTATGTGAGTTGGTAAATTTCGGAACAAATATACTCGTGCTTGTTCTTCTTGTATGCGTATTGGAAACTGGTCTTGAAGGAGTGTTTTGGGCTCGTGCTGCTGGAGTTCTTGCAGGTTCTTTTTGTGGTCTGTTTTATGTAAGAAAGAGGTACACGCTTTGCCTTTCATCCAGTCTATTATTTCCTGTTCTTTTCTATTCACTGCCACAATTTCCGGCTTCTTTACTTGGATGGGGTCAGGGGCAAGCCAGTCGATTGCTGATTAATTATTTCACTGATTTGCATGAGCAAGGGCTTTTTGCTACAGCATTTATCCTAGCTTCAGTCCTAAACCTAGCAAACGCAGCATTTCGCCTTGCCTATGATCCTTTCGCACTATCGATTATGAAAAATGAAAATGCGAAAGAGATGTACGCTAAAATTTTTACCGCTTACTCTTTTACATTAGGCCTTCTTTTAATTTGTTTTCTTTGCTTTATCCGTTCGTTTGTTTCTTTGATTACCCCTGAGGAATATCATTCTTGTTATGTAATTACATACTTTCTTGCAGGCTCATTTTTTATGGCTGGATGTAATAATATTTTGGGCACTGGAATATGGGTTACTGGGCGGACTATATTTTCCAGTTATTGCCAAGTGTTTACTTTTGTAACCGTATTGGCTTCTGGTTTTTTACTGATCCCGATTTACAAGGCAACCGGTGCTGCACTTTCTCTCTTTTTAGGGTCATTAGTACATTCTCTCGTATTATTTTTTATGACCCAAAAAATTTATAAGGTAAATTACAGGTATATTCAGTCTGTTATTTTTGTTGTTGTCTCAGTTATGACTATTTTTTCTTTACGAAATATTAGTAATGAAATTTTCTTTACTCTGCTTATTTCATTCATTTGCTTCTTAACTTTGGGCTTTTTTGCCTATCTTATTTTGATGCCCCGTGGTGCCATAAGATTTATTCGGAAGCATTTACATGTTTGACGGGATAAGATGATTAGCAAAATCAAAAGAATGTTTTCTTCCTCAGACTTCTTGGATCATTCTATTGTTTCCAGGCAAAATGAAAAAATCATTAGAATGGTTCATCCCACTGATTTATCATGTAATACCGTTGAGATAGAAGAATTAAAAAAATCCTTGATTATAAATTCTGGGTTCTACACATTTAATGGAAAACCGTACGATTGCACAAAACCTGGGATCTATCGCTTTTCTCTACCCCAAAAGGAAAACTTACAAAGAGTCGTTTTTGAAATAGGTAATGTTTTTGCGAACATAAAAATGCTTTCTTTACTCAGTATTCGTGGAAACTGCGATAATCGAAAATCTATCGCTGAAAAAAAAAGAATTGTCGCCGAGAGATACCTTCGTGTGACTTGCACATATAATTGTCTTTTTGTTGAAAATGTCTTGTCCGTACATGGGTTCAGTACGAGAATAGTTCAAGGGCATACATTGGACCCCATGAATAGCTATGATAACGGACATAGCTTATTGGAGTTTTTTTCTGATGAGTTGGGCAAATTTATAGTCGTTGATGTGGACAAAAAGGGGTATTTTGCCAAAGAAGGTAAAATTCTTGATATGTTCGAACTATCTCATTCGCTTCACCTTAAAGAAAATTTTGAGTTCATCTCCTTTACCAATCTTCCGATGGTGGACTTCAGGTTTGAAGATAAAAGTACATCATATGATTACTCATTTATTGAAACTTTAAATTATTCTTCTAATGACGGAATCCTGAATACGATTAAAAGAACCTGTCAATTTCCAGTCTTCACTGAAAACGGTAAAATCTATTGTTGTCTTTGGCATATTGAACAAGCAGATAGAGTATCCCAAATCGATTCATCTTGGATTCATTTAAGCCCGGAAGATTTTTATCAAAAATTTTATAAAGTTTAGATTTTAATGAAAGAAATTTTAGTCACTGGAGCATCTGGTTTGTGCGGTCATTACTGCTGTAAATTGTTATTAGAAAAAGGATACTCAGTTTATGCAATTGTGAAGAACCGGACTACAGAGCTTGTAAATGGGGTAAAGCCAGTTGTTATGGACTTATCAGATGAGTGGGATGAATCGGTTATGCCTAGAAAAGTTGATGTTATTTTGCACTTAGCCCAATCTCCTTACTTTCGAGAGTTTCCCGAAAATGCTGTGAACCTTTTTAAAGTTAATATCGAATCAACTATTAGGTTGTTGGATTATGGGCATAGAGTAGGTGTTAAGAAATTTATCTTCACTTCTTCTGGAGGAGTCTATGGAAATGGTAGACAAGCTTTTAATGAAAACTTTCCAATCGTACCGACTGGGGAACTTGGTCATTACCTCGGAAGCAAGGCTTGCAGTGAAATAATGATTCATAATTACTCAACTTTTTTTGATGTCATCATACTCCGGCCATTTTTTGTTTATGGTCCAAGGCAAGAACAAAGTATGTTGATTCCTCGACTTTTCCGTTCTGTAGGGAGAGGGAGCCCAATTATTTTACAAGGTTCTTCTGGCATTTGTCTGAACCCTGTACATGTCAATGATGCGAGCAGGGCAATGGTACAGTCATGTCTATTGGAGGAAAGTGCGGTAATAAATATAGCTGGTCCTGAGGTTCTTTCAATGAAAGCAATTTGCGATACTTTTGGTGATTTTTTAGGCGTTGAACCTATTTATGAATCCAGTGTAGAACCTACCTCTAATCTAATCGGTGATATTGAACTCATGAAATCTCTTCTTCATGTACCTAGTATTCGTTTGTCAGATTCCCTTGAAGAGTTCGTACTGGATAAAACTTGAGAAAGTCAGAATTATGAGATTCACCGCCATAAACAACCTGTTTTCTTTTAGTTAATTAATAATCAAGTGCCTACCTTTTTATAGATATGTTTTCCGTTTTACACTGCCCTGAACAGGTGGGAGGAAATCCGGCAGTTTTATCAAAATTCGAGAAAGAATTAGGATTGTCCAGTATTTGCATAAGTGAAAAGTTTAATTTGTATGCTGCTGATTCTGATCAAGTTCTGCAGACTAAAAACCGACCCACTTGGTTAACTGAACTTTACAGGATGCGTTTGATTCTAAAAGCATTCACACAACCGGGAGTTGTTCATCTTAATAATGGTCGATTTATTACCCCATTTTTTGGTAATGGTTTACACCCAAGGGAAGCATCTTATTCAAACTTTGCGCGAAAGTTAATCCGGCTATATGCCCTAATTATGCTGAACACCGAAAAGGCTTTATATCCAAGGCGACGAAATCAGAAAGCAGTATTTGTTACTTTTCAGGGATCAGACGCAAGGGAAACTAAGTGTTTTATTGAAAAATACCAAAGAAATGGACTTGCGCAGACTGTTATTGGTCGTTCCGGGCAAAGCAATCATTCCATACGCCAAAAGAAAATTTTGCTTTCGGAAACAGCTGATAAAATTTACTCTCTGAATCCCGATCTTTTAGAGGTTTTACCTCAAGGTGCAGAATTTCTTCCTTATGCTACTGAATCAACCTTAGGGGCAAAAGTTCTTCCTTTTATTGATCGTGAAGAATTCGTTGTCGGCCATGCCCCTACCCATAGAATTGTAAAGGGTACAACCGATGTTATTAATGTAGTCGAAAAACTGAGATCAAAAGGCCATAAGATTCGCCTTGAGTTAATAGAAGGATTGTGTCGCAACGAGGCACAGAAAAAATTTGAAGGAATTGATTTATTTATAGATCAGTTAGTAATCGGTTGGTATGGGGTTGTTTCCCTTGAAGTTCTTGCACTTGGTAAGCCAGTGATTTGCTTTTTAGATGGGAAAGGTATGCGTTTTGTCCCAAAAGCAATGCTGGATGAATCTCCTATGGTTAATGCCGATTCAAATACATTAAAAAATGAGATTCTCAGGATAATGAAGATGAATCATATGCAGCGAAGTAGATTGGCAGAGCAAGGGATTTCCTATTTGAAAAAATGGCATGACCCTAAGCAAATATCCCAACGGGTTGTAAATGACTATAAATCAGTTTTAGCCGGGAGGCATATCTCATGCGTTTAAACCGGAAAATATTGATTGTGTCTTCAGAGTATTTTCCAATGCCGGCAGCTGCAGCTTCACGTGTAATTCCGTGGGTTAATGAACTCCTGAAGCTCAGTTTTAAACCCCTTGTTTTGTCCTCCAGTACGGTGGATAAAAATGACAAATTGGTAGAGAAATCTTTTTTTCCAACGCCGAACAATAAAGCGACTCTGCCAGTTCGTTTGGCTCAAGAATTCTTACTTGGCCTTGACTTAGGTTTGAGAGTCTTTGTTAAAAAAAAGAAGGTTTGCTTATGCATCATCACCTCTCCCCCATTTTTTATGGCGTGTATTTGTGCAATTTTTGCTCGAATATCCAATGTTGCTTATATTTTTGATGTTCGGGACCGTTATCCCCGTGTTCTCTCAGATCTTAAAGTTGTCAAATTGCAGAGTTTGCTTGGCAGAGCTTTACAAAGTTTGGAATCCTGGGTTTACGAAGGGGCAAAGCAAGTTACCACGGTAACCAATGGTCTGCTTACGGAACTTAGAAATGAATTTCCAAATGTTGATGTTCGGTTATTAAGAAATGGTTTCGATGAAGAGATTTTTAGCAAAGAATTACTTATCCAAGAAAAAGCTGATTTTTTCACTGTAGTGTACCATGGTCGTTTGGGCCGTTTTTATGATCGGGATGCTTATTTAAAGGTAATTGACATAGTTGGCGAACTTGATCCCGAGATCCGCTTTTTAATGATAGGAGATCTGCCTGGGGAATTATTTTTGCATCAGAAACCTAATTTGACAGTTCTTCCAATGATGAACCTAGAGAATCTCAGTGTGAAGCTCGCAAGTTGCCAATTAGGGATGTGTTTATTAAGGGATTTACCGGCAATGAAAAGTGCATTTCCTGCAAAAGCTTATGATTATATTGGAGCAGGATTACCACAACTTGTTGGACCTGAGGGAGAGCTTAGTGAAATAATTTCAAAAAGGGGGATAGGGGTTAGTTTCAAAAAAATTAATCCGCAAAAAATTGCCAGTACAATTATTGAAATTAAAAATAACCCAGATATGTTACTTGCTATGAGAGATCAGGTAATTCTAGATCGTAATAACTATGGGCGAAGAAAGCTAGCTCAGTCTTATTTTCAATCTATTCATAAGATTCTTTAAAATGCAGAGAAGAGAACACTGGAATTTGAGTAAATTTGCTAAGTTATCGGTTTGTCAAATCATCGCAATGGCTACTTGCATAGTTGTGATTCTTTTTGATTCCCCAACGAGTGAAACATTATTACAGGTAAATAGGGAGCGCCTTTTTATATATGCATCAATTTACGGGTTATCTTTTCTTTTGGCGGGTGAGGTAAGTGGTTTATTTGTTAATAGTACTCGAAATCTCTCGTGGAAAAGATTTTTACTTGCGGTCGTCTCTTCAGTCCTGGCTTCCTTAGGATTGGTTCTTGCTGTTTGGATTGTTGAATTCGATTATATCGGCCGATTTGCGGTTTTAAAGATCGTGATTGCTAGCGGTGCGATTAGCTTTTTGTTTCTTTCATTTCAAAATTCACTAAGTAATCGAAACCCATGGCGAGTACTCGCTTTGTTAAATGATGTACGAGTAAAGCAATTAAAATCTTATCTTGGAATTCGGGCAGATGAGATTACTTGGATAGTGCCTAAAGAATCTCCTTCGGAATCCACAATGGTGAAGTTTTGTAATGAGAATGGCGTTGAAATCCTCATCTTAGATCAAGGTAATGAAGCGAATTTAAATATTGATTTGATGGAAATACTCGCTTCAGGTGTTCGTGTTCTAGGCGTTGAGCCTTTTGTGGAATCATTATCGCAAAAGATTCCTTCAGCAGAGGTAGATAGATCATGGTTAGCTAGGTTAGATTTGCGACAACGTGATCCGATCGTTCGCAGAGTAAAACGGTTATCAGACTTATTTACTGCGACGATTGGGCTAATTCTTTGTTTGCCCATTTCCCTCATTGCCTGCCTTGCGATTGTTTTAGAGACCGGTTTTCCTCTTTTCTTTCATCAAAAAAGAACGGGTTTACTTGGTCGTACTTATACCTTACATAAGTTACGAACTATGCAAAAAGATGCGGAAAAAAAGGGTGCTGAGTGGGCTCAAAAAGGAGATTTGCGAGTGACTCGGGTAGGGCGTTTTTTACGCAGATGGAGAATAGATGAAATTCCCCAATTTTGGAATGTTATAAAGGGAGAAATGTCAATCGTTGGTCCGCGTCCTGAAAGGCCTGAGCTCGAGAAAAAAATTAATTCTCGATTGCCGTTTTGGATGTGTAGGTATCTTCTTAAACCAGGTCTGACGGGTTGGGCACAAATTCGTTTTGAATACGCTTCAGATATGGAAAGTTCAGAGGAGAAATTAGCCTACGATTTATTTTACATTAAAAATGCTTCCTTCCTACTTGATTTGGAAATTATGTTGTCCACGGTTCGATCCTTAACTAAGGGAAGTCGATAATGAAGATTCTTGTTACAGGGGGAGCCGGTTATATTGGAAGTCATACTACTTTGGCTTTACTTAAAGCAGACCATGAGGTGGTGGTAGTTGATAACTTTTCAAATTCGAGTCCAAAATCCTTAGAGCGGGTTGCAAAACTGACAAGTAAGGCACCAATTTTAGTAGAGGGTGACATTTTGAACTCATCTGTAGTTCGGGCAGTTTTTGACTCCCATCCTGATCTTTCTGCCGTAATTCATTTTGCTGCACTGAAAGCGGTTGGTGAGTCAACTGAGCAACCGTTAAGGTATTATGAAAATAATGTGTGCGGATCGATGACTCTCCTTCAGGAAATGGAGCGAGCGGGTATTAATAATTTGGTTTTTAGCTCATCGTGCACAGTTTATGGAGAGCCCAAGCAAGTCCCTATTGATGAAAATCATCCTATTGGGGAGGTTTCTAGCCCATATGGAAGAACCAAATCCATGATGGAGGAAATTATTAAGGACGCTTCAGCGGCCAATTCGAAACTCAGACCAGCACTACTTCGCTATTTCAACCCAGTGGGTGCAGATAAGAGTGGACAAATTGGTGAAGACCCAAATGGTATACCCGATAATTTGGTGCCTTTCGTCTGCCAGGTGGCTACTGGTAAGTTAAAAAGGCTTCGAGTTTTCGGAACTGATTATCCTACTAATGACGGAACTGCGGTTCGTGATTATTTGCATGTGAGTGATCTAGCCGACGCTCATCTAAAGGCACTTGAGGCATTGCCCGATTATCAGGGGATTTTAACTTGTAATTTGGGTACTGGTAAGGGCTCGTCTGTACTTGAGGTTATTCATGCCTTTGAGGAAATCTCGGGCATTACTATACCCTATGAACTTTCGGGGCGCAGAACTGGAGACGTTACTGAGGCTTGGGCTGATCCATCAATGGCTGAGCAGGTCCTTGGGTGGAAAGCAAAATACAATTTGAACGAAATGTTGGCTGATGCATGGAATTGGCAGCAGAAAAATCCAAATGGTTATGAGTAACCCTTTTAATTGCGAAGATAATCTTTTGGATCGAGTCCTCGTTTAGAAATCGCATTTCTGATGTCGTCTAAATTTAATCGGCTTCCAATTTTTAAACCTTGATCACGAAATCCTTTCAGGTTTAATTCCAACACAAATTGGATTGCTTTCGATCTTGATGGTACACCACTCAAGTCAAATGGTTTTGCGGCATGGATTTCTTTAAGAACTCCATTAGAAGAAAAATACCCAATATCTAAAGGGATTCTCGTATTCTTCATCCAAAATTTTTGGGGTGTTGCAGATTTAAAAATAAACAGCATCCCTGTTCCTTGTTTTAATTCGTCACGGTACATCAACCCTTTTTCTCTCTCTTTGGGTAAAATAGCTAATTCTGCTTGAATCGGGATTTCACCGATATGAAATGTAAAATACTCATTTTTCTTAGGGCTATTTTTTTCTTCCATTAAGGGTACTGCTTCAGTGCAGGATAGTGATAAAAGCAGTATGCCAGTAAAAAAATGGAAATTGAGTACTTTTTTAAATTTGTTCATAATGTAAATAGATGAAAGATCTGCTTAATCAAATCAAGCGACTTCGTGTTCTAGTAATTGGCGATGTCATGCTCGACCGTTATGTAATCGGTGGAGTTCATCGAATTTCTCCAGAGGCTCCGGTTCCAGTTCTAACTGTGGAGGAAGAAAAAATCGTAGCCGGAGGAGCTGCAAATGTGGCTCTAAATGCCGCATCACTTGGGGCTAATGTTGAAGTGTGCGGATGGTTTGGTGATGACAGTCAGGGCGAGCAACTCAGGAGTTTACTTTATGACCAAGGTGTTTTTGTCGATGAATCGTTTTTATTTTCCGGGGCACCTACTATTTGTAAAACAAGAGTTACTTCATCTAATCAGCAAATATGCAGGGTGGACCGGGAGAGCAGTTCAGGTTCTTATTCACCCGATTTATCGCTTCTGGATAAAAACCTAATTTCAAAAGTAAGTTCTTCTGATGTGGTTATTATTTCAGATTACGGAAAAGGGTTTGTAAGTGATGATCTGTATAGCTTGGTTCGCAAGAATGCAAAATTTGTATCAGTTGATCCAAAACCAAGTCGTTTACTTCAATATGAAAGCCCTGATCTATTAACTCCAAATCGAATGGAAGCCCTTGAGCTAGCCGGTAAATCCAGGTTAATGAAGGAGGAATTTCCTGAAATTGAGGTTGTGGAAGAAATTTTCCGAAAATTTTCGCCAGCCAAGCTTGCAATTACTTTGGGTGCAGATGGCATGCTGCTAGCTGAAGATAAAGAAATTAAAAAGATAATTCCAACTGCTGCCCGCGAAGTCTTTGATGTTTCAGGAGCAGGTGATACTGTAATCGCTGTTCTTTCTATGGCATTAGTTGCAAATGGTAACTTTGAGGAATCTGCCCAATTGGCAAATCTAGCAGCTGGTATTGTGGTTGGAAAAGTTGGTACGGCCACTGTAACCACCGAAGAAATCTTTTCTTTATTGTAACCTCTTTATGGCACGAGCAGTTTTTTTTGATCGGGACGGTACTCTTATAAAAGATGTCCACTATTTAAAAGATGCCGCTGATATCAAAATTATTGACGGAGTGGCAGAAGCACTTAACGAGATTAAAAAAGCTGGATTCCTCATGTTTATGCACACCAATCAATCTGGAATTGCTCGTGGGTATTACGATTGGGGAGATGTTCATTCCTGCAATCGTAGAATGCTTGAATTGTATAATTTAAGTCCTGATTTTTGGGATGGTATATGCATTGCACCGGAATCTCCGGATGCTGATGAAGTTGGATATCGTAAACCTTCTCAAAAGTATGAATTAGAAATGACGAAAAAATATAATTTAGACCCTTCCCTTTGTTGGATGGTAGGGGATAAATGGATAGATGTTGAAACGGGGTTAAAATCAAAAATGAATGCTGCCCTTGTCAGGAGTGGAAAAGAGATTAATTCGGAAATTGAAAACCTTGCTTCTATCGAAAAAATACCAATTTGTGACGATATTCTTTCTTTTTATAATTCCTGTATACTAAAAATCTGATGAGCGAAAAATTCCCTAGTAAGTGGCAAGTAATTCAAGATGATATCCATGCGGACTGCAGGATTTTTGAAGTACATAAAAGAAAAATGCTTCGGGAGTCTGATCAGAAGGAAGGGGAGTTTTATGTCATTGAAACAAATGACTGGGTCAATGTTTTGGCTATGACACAAGAGCAGGAAATTATTTTAGTTAGACAATTCCGATACGGAACAGAACAGTATTCACTTGAACCTCCGGGTGGTGTTATTGAAAGAGGTGAAGATCCTATTGTTGCCGGACAAAGGGAACTTCTTGAAGAGACTGGGTATTCAGGGAAAAACCCAAAGATAATTGGTAATGTCTTTGCTAATTCTGCAATAATGTCAAATCGATGCCATTTCCTATTTTTAACAGATGTTGAAAAGTCGGCTGAAGTTTCCTTCGACCCCCATGAAGAATTGGAAACCGTAAAAGTGTCGATTGATAAATTAAAAGATTTGGTACGATCCGGTCAGATTTCTCATTCGATAGGTGTGAATGCTGTTTTTCATCTTATGATGGAACTGGGCATTGTATAAAACTTATTTATTACCATTCAATCAATCCATATGTCGTTGGGCTTTGGTTCTTTACGAAATCACTCTTAACTGATATTTTAAAAAAATGAGTGAATTATTATCCGTTTTACAAGAAACTGCAGATCCCCGACCCGAGCGATTAGCAAAGATCTTGGGTTGTTCGCCACAGGATGTGGAGAGTGAACTGGAGGAACTTCGTAAAAATAAAACTCTTCTTGGGTGGATGCCTCTACTGAACCCAATGCACTGCAATTCCGACCAAGTGCGTGCTGTAATTGAAGTAAAAATAAGTCCCGAGCGGGAGGGTGGATTTGATCGAATGGCTTTACGTATATCAAAATTTGAAGAAGTAGAGTCCTGTTATCTCATGTCCGGCGGGTATGATTTGCTAGTTTTTGTTACCGGTAAGAATCTTAAGTCAGTTGCTTCCTTTATATCCGAGCGGTTAGCTACTATTCAAGGCGTTCTTTCCACTGCAACTCATTTTCTTCTTCGTCCATATAAAGACCATGGGCAATTACTATGTGAAGAATCCGGATTTCAGGAAAAACCATCTGTTAGTCCCTAATTCTGTTATGAACCCTGAAACTTTTATTGCAGACCATGTAAAAGGATTACCCCGCTCAGGTATTCGAGATTTTTTTGCAATAGTTTCGGAAATGCCACAAGCTATTTCTCTGGGTATTGGCGAACCCGATTTTGTAACTCCTTGGAAAATTAGGGAGGCATCCATATTTGCTCTTGAACAAGGAAAAACCTCGTACACAGATAACCGTGGATTACTTTCCCTTAGGAAAGAAATATCAAGGTATTGTTCTTCTTTTTTTGGTCCGGAATATAACCCCGTCTCTGAGATTTTAGTTACAGTTGGAGTATCTGAAGCGATTGATATTGCATTGCGTTCAATTCTTAATCCTGGTGATAAAGTATTATATCATGAACCTTGCTATGTTTCATACGCACCGAGTGTTACCCTTGCTTTTGGAGAAGCGATTCCTGTACCCACTAGTCCTAGGCAGGAATTTTCATTGGACCCAGAAGCGTTTGAAAAAGCATGGCAACCCGGTTGTAAGGTATTACTTCTTAACTTTCCCACTAACCCTACTGGTGGCACTGCGGATCGTGCGAAATTAGAAAGATTGGCAAAATTTGCTCAAGAAAAAGATTTGGTTGTCATTAGTGATGAAATATACGCTGAACTAACCTATGAGGGAGACCATGTAAGTATTGCTTCATTACCCGGAATGAAAGAACGCACACTATTACTGCACGGGTTTTCCAAAGGGTTTGCCATGACAGGCTTTCGGATTGGTTTTGGGTGCGGTCCTGACTGGTTAATTGAAGCTATGATGAAAATTCATCAATACTGTATGATGTGTGCTCCAATTTTGAGTCAGGAAGCAGCTATTGAGGCACTCAGAAATGGTACTGACGATGTTTTGCATATGCGGGACCAATACCACAAAAGGCGTGACTTTGTTGTGCGTAGATTTAATGAAATCGGATTAAACTGTCATCTGCCAAGAGGTTCTTTTTATGCGTTCCCTAGTATTGAATGTACTGGATTGAATGAAACAGATTTCAGCCACCGCCTACTTCGCGAACATGAGGTTGCAGTAGTTCCAGGGACAGCTTTCGGAGATCATGGAGTTGATCATGTCCGTGCAAGTTTTTCCACTTCCTACGATAAACTTGTCGAAGCCACGGACAGAATGGAAAAGTTTGTAACCAGCTTAGATTTAGACAATAACGAATCTAAGGCAGTTTAATTTTTCCTTTATAAACCTTTTATTATGAGCCTTACATTAAGTGTTGCTATTGTTGGACGCCCCAATGTGGGTAAAAGTCGATTGTTTAATCGCTTGGCTGGAAAACGAATTTCGATTGTCCATGACCGTCCTGGAGTAACCCGAGATGTTGTTATTGCAGATAGCTCCGAAGGATACACTTTGATGGATACTGGTGGTATCGGTATGCAACCCGAGATGACATCAGTTGAGATTCAGGATGCTACGGAGTATCAGGCAGATTTTGCGATTCGTGCGGCTGATTTGCTCCTTTTTGTTGTGGACGGAAGAGAAGGGCTTATCCCGCTTGATGAGACTTTGGCAAAAAAATTTCGTAAAATGGGAAAAAAGCCTGTTTTAGTTGTGAATAAAATTGATGAGCCGGAAAAAAATTATTCTATTTCCGAATTTGACAAATTAGGCTTTGAAAAAGTTGTTGGAGTCTCGGCAGAGCATGGTCATGGATTTGATCAATTATTATCGTGCATACTCGAAAATCTTCCAGAGTTCGAAAATCTTCTTCCGTCGGGTGAGGGGGATGGTCGTACAAAAATCGCATTTGTCGGAAGGCCTAATGTTGGAAAGTCATCCCTTTGTAATCGTTTATTGGATATGGAACGATTGATCGTAAGTGATGTTCCAGGGACAACTCGAGAAACCGTCGAGTTGGACTTAGATTATAATGCTGAGGACCGGGAAGAAGTGTGGAAGTTTAGGCTGTTCGACACAGCTGGTTTAAAAAGGCACAAGCGAATTGATACCTCCTTGGATTATTTTTCATCTGTTCGTACTAAAAACGCAATCGAATCTGTTGATGTTGTTTTTCTAGTTCTTGATTCCCGCGAGGGAGTAACCAAGCAAGATAAGATCATGGCTGACCATATACTTAAAGAGGGGAGGGCGTTATCGATAATAGTTAACAAGTGGGACCTAGCTTTGGAAAGTTTTCGTAAAGATCCCCTGCCCGGATACGAAGATGAGAAAGATTTTCGTAAAAGTTATCTGAAATCAATTAGGAAAGAACTTTTTTTCCTGCCGGACTCACCTATATCATTTGTTTCTGCTCTAACTGGATATTCTATTAAAGACTTTCTACAGGTTGCCCGTGACTTAGATGCAAGGATGGATAAAGTACTGTCGACATCCGCCCTAAACAAAGTGATTGGGGAAATGTGGGAGCATCGTCCTCCCGCAAAAATTAAAGGTAAGCGCTTTAAGGTTTTTTACGCTGTTCAGGTCGAAAATCGTCCGTTTCGGGTAAAACTTTTCTGTAACCGGGAAGAAAAATTGAACGACCAATACCGACGATACCTCGAAAAAGGAATTCAGCAAAAATTTGGGCTTTCTGGATGTCCATTAAAGTTTTCTCTAGCAGGTAAAGAACAAAGGTATCAGGAAGAAAAAGCTTAATTTTTCTATATATTTTTCCTTAAGCCGTTTCTACGGCTTTTTTTGTGCCATTTTCATTGTCCGATAATCCTAAAATCTCTAAGATTGAATTTTAATGCCTTCCAAAATATTCAATCTTGCATTTCTTGGTTCAGACGAAATTGCATTGCCTGTTTTGAACTACTTACAGACGGGCTGTTCATCGGTCTCTATTTCTGCAGTATTAACTCAACCTGACCGCAGATCTGGGAGGGGGCGAAAGTTGGCACCAAACGCTATCAAGGCATGGGCTAATACTAATTCGATTCCTTGTCATAGCCCGGAAAAACCAGGTGCGGATGATTGCGATTGGTTGAAAGAACAGAAAATTGATATTCTTTTGGTCATGGCATATGGTCATATTCTTAAAAAATCTTTTTTAGAAGTCGCTCCATCGGGGTGTTATAATTTACATGCTTCTCTATTGCCAAAATATCGTGGTGCTTCTCCTATAGAAACTGCAATCGCTCAGGGAGAAAAACAAACCGGTGTTACTTTAATGAAAGTTGTTCCAAGAATGGATGCGGGTCCTATTATTGACAGCGAAGGGGTGAAAATCAGCGAAAAAGATAATGGTCAAAATTTAAGGAATAAAATTTCTAAAGCTTGTCTGCCACTTGTTGAAAGGAATATAATATCGATTGCTAAGGGATTATCCGATCAGGATATGCAGGATGAATCATTGGCAACATATTGCAGGAAATTAAATAAGGAAGATGGAAACTTGAATTTTTCTTCCTCAGCAAATCAATTAGTCGATCGAATTCGAGCTTTTTCCTCATGGCCTGGATGCGGTTTTTTTATTGATGGAAAAAAAATAAGAATTGGTTCAGCATTATCACTTAAGAATGAATATGCACTGCAGTCAGGGGAGATAAAAGTTGATTCTAATCGTTCGATTTTTATCGGTACAGGAGATGGTATTCTTGTCCCAAAATTACTTCAGCGCCCTGGAGGTAAAATGCTTGAAACGGAGGATTTTTTGAGGGGTTTTCATTTTCCCTTCGATCAAACTCTAGAATCACTTCCAATGAATTCTCTTCTGCGTGGAGCTCAAGAATAGGTTGTTTTTTTAAAAGATTTCTTGCTTCCATGAGTGAATTCTCTAGCTTGAATAATGTTGGTTAGGATATTTTATTTATTGGTGGGAATGTAAATATATGAAAGCGTCATTGTTAAGGATTCTATGCGTCACTTTTTTTTGTGGATTTGCTTCACTTTCATTCGGTGAATTCAATGTTGAAGTTGCTAATTTGAAGCAGGACATGGAGTTAGTTTCGAGGGAGTTGGCTGGATTAAGAACAGAAGTAGAATTGCTACGTCGTGAAAATGCTCAGTTAAGGGTTCAGGTTGAACAATCTCAGAGGAAACATTCCTCTAATGCTGGGGTTTCGAATAATGTTTTGCAGAGAATGAGCGACCGGTTGCTCGCTTTTGAAACCCGCCTTAATCAAAACTCTGATTCTCAAATTACTTTGCAGAAAAGTATTGATTCGAAAATGAGAGATTTAATTTCGCAGATGAATAAAGGGTTTGACCAAGTTCAGTCTTCGAGTAAGCAAGTTTCTTCGGTTCAGTCATTTAGCAAGGATTATCCACAAAATGGATTTGTTCATAAAGTTGAAAAAGGGGAGACAGTTTCAAGTATAGCTAAAAAATACTCATCCAGTGTTACTTGGATTATTAATGCCAATCAAATTGTTGATCCCAAAAAAGTGAATGTGGGGAAGGAATTATTTATTCCTCAAAAGTAATTTTAAATATGGCTAAAACATCATCAAGACTTGGTCGGGGCTTAAGTAGTTTGATAGCAGGTGGTACCACTCCAGAGCCAGTCAGTTCTTCTGAAGTTGCAAAACCATCTGGTGCGTTGTCCGTCATTGCTGATGACGAACCTGATAGCCTTGCCACACCAAAGATGGAAACTGATGCTAATACCACAGAAAAATTGGTGGAGGTTCCATTGGATTCTCTTGTGGCAAACCCATACCAACCCAGGAAAGTTATTGAACCAGAAACAATTCGGGAATTGGCCTCGAGTATCGCATCCGAAGGACTATTACAACCTGTTGTTGCCCGTAAAGTTGGTGATAAATTTGAGCTGGTTGCTGGTGAAAGAAGATGGCGTGCACACCAACTCTTAGGAAAAAGCAAAATTTTGGTTCGTGTGTTACCAACATCAGATGTTTCCTCGGCATCTCTTTCCCTAATCGAAAATCTCCAAAGGGAGGGACTGAATGCAATCGAAGAAGCACTTGGTTACAACTCTCTTGTTGTCGATTTTAACTTAACACAGGCAAACGTTGCTGAGCGGGTTGGTAAAAGTCGGACTCATGTCACGAATTTAATTCGCTTGTTGCAATTAGATGATGAGCTAAAGGTACTTCTTTCTTCCCGAAAGCTAAATGTCGGACATGCAAAAGTCTTGCTTGGTATTGAGGATAAGGATCTTCGAAATGAAATTGGTAAAAAAGCTGCCGAAGAGGGATGGTCAGTTCGACAATGTGAAAATGCTGTGGAAGATATCAAGAATCCGCTACAATTTGCTCATAAGCAAAATCTACGATCTTCCAATCAGCTCTTCGCTAATTTTGCCAAATTAGCTGAAAAGTCTTTAGAGCGAAAAGTTTCAATCAAATCTGACTCGATGGGGAAAGGAAACATTAGCCTTAACTTTACGGGCGAGTCCGATCTTATCGAACTGCTTAATCTGCTTGGTGTAACAAGTAAGTAAACTAAGATTGCCTTTTTTTTGTATTCGAGCAATAATCTCACCTAATTTCTTTAAAAATGATTGTTATTCTTACTACCTTATTGATTTTATTGTGCTTGGTTGTTGTTCTGTTGATTCTTATCCAACGGACTTCAGGCGGTATGGGATCCGCGCTCGGAGGAGGTGCAGCTGATCAAGTTCTTGGAGCAGGTTCTGCTGCTCAATTAACCAAACTCACGGTTGCTTCTATAGCTGGATTTTTCATTTTATCCTTCGTCCTATATGCTTTATATCAAAGCGAAGCTGGAAGCGGAGACGAATTACAGCGACTCGGTTCAGGTGAACCGGCTATCCTGCCGAGTGCTGTTCCCTCTCTTTCTGAGACTGAACCTGATGCTAATCCTGTTGAATCACCCTCGATACAATCTGAAAAACCGACACCGCTAACCGATGTCCCTGATTCTGAACCAGTGAAAGCACTTATTGACTCTAATTCAGGAAATTAGAAAATTTTCTGTTTGAATTATTTTAAGCCCGTCTTTCTCCTAGCCGGTGTAGTTTTTCTAAGCACCCTCGTTGCTAAGTCCCCTTTTCCTGCAAGGGGGTTTGCAAAAGTTCTGACTGATGAAGAAGCTGAGAACCGTCTGCAATCTTATCGCTCTTTTGTTGTCAGGGATTTGAACCGAACTGATTTTCATCAAGGCTATGCTTTTCGTTTTCGATTAAGGCATATGCCACGGCGTGGCGAAGAATTTTCACGGACGGGAACAATCTATGGTTTGGCACTCGGGCATGGTATATCCAGAATTGATATAGATTCTCAACCCGATGCCTTAGAATGTGTAAATTACCTCTTACAGTCGGGACAAAAACCTAAGGCATGGATTTATCAATTTGATCATAAGGAATCAAGGCAACTAAGTGATAAGGAATTATTTGATCCAATTGTATCTGGAATGAATCAGTCTCCTTTTGACATATTATTGTCTTTTATCTTTTGGGAATTTAAATATTTGAAATCTGGGAGAGTCGCCGGTAGACCATCTCATATTTATTCTTTTATTCCTCCTGAGTGGGTAATAAATGCTCGTTCCGGTATCACTGACATCACTTTAGCTTTGGACGATGATTACCAAGCACCTCTTCGCGTTGAGACTTTTTCCAAAGAAGGTGTGCCTAATCGGACATACATTTTAAACAGCTTAAAAAAAATTGATGGTCAGTGGATTGTTAAATCCATTGATTGCAAGAATCGGTCGAACCGTTCGACCACAAGGTTTGAAGTTACAGCAGCTGCTCTAAACTTAGACTTTGGGTCGACCGCTTTTAGTCCATTGGGGTTATTGAATAAACCTGTTATAGAAGACGATGTATTTATCTCGACAAAGTAACTAGTTTCGCAATTTATTTTGATTACTACTTTGAATATATTAACAACATCTGAAATTAAATTATGAATAAGGGATATTTATCAAGTTGGGCTAAAAATGTTTCTCCATCGCCGACTTTAGCTGTTGATGCTAAAGCCAAAGCTTTAAAGGCAGCGGGTGAAGATGTATGTGGCTTTGGTGCGGGTGAGCCTGATTTTGATACACCTTCTTTTATTAAAGAAGCATGTGCAAGAGCACTATCTGATGGTAAAACCAAATATGCACCAGCTGCGGGTATTCCTGCCCTGCGAAGCGCATTGGCAGAGAAGTATGTTGAAAAAGGAGTATTGAATGAAAAAAATTCTTCTCAGGTAATTGTTAGCCCAGGTGGTAAGTATTCATGCTACTTAGCTATACTTGCTACATGTGGTCCAGGTGATGAAGTTATAATTCCAGCTCCATATTGGGTTAGCTACCCAGAAATGGTAAAACTTGCAGGAGCTACTCCAAAAGTGATTTTCGCCGGGGACGACCAGGGCTTTAAGGTAAGTCCTGACCAAATTGAAGATGCTCTTTCTCCTTCTTCGAAATTGATTATTCTAAACAGTCCATCCAATCCCACTGGTTGCCTTTATGAAAAAAAGGAAATGGAAGAAATTGTCGAGTTGGCTTGCAAGCATGACCTTTTGATTATGTCCGATGAAATTTATGAATATCTGCTTTATGATGGAGCAACTCATTTCAGCCCAGCATCGTTTAGTCAGGACGCCAAGGATCGAGTAATTACAGTATCTGGTTTCAGTAAAACTTTTTCAATGACCGGATGGCGGTTGGGTACATTGGTGGCAAACTCTGAAATATGTAAGGCAGTGGCTGATCTGCAAAGCCAGACAACATCAAATCCGACAACATTTTCACAATACGGAGCTTTAGCGGCAATGGAGAATTGGGAAAAAGCTATGATTGCAGTTAATGAAATGCTCGTTCATTTTGATCGCCGTCGAATCAATCTATTGGAAGGTTTACAATCAATTCCTGGGATTTCTTGCCAACGTGCTCAGGGTGCCTTTTACCTATTCCCCAACATTTCTTCTTGTGGATTAAGCTCGGAAGTATTTTCAGCCCGGTTATTGGAAGATCAGAAAGTTGCAGTAGTTTCTGGACATGCGTTTGGTGCAGAAGGATACATACGACTTAGTTATGCAACCTCGGATGAAATTATTCAAAACGGCGTAGACCGAATTATGAAATTCGTCAACTCTTTGTCTTAGTACGAAAGGGTATTCATTTTAATTTCTTTAAATGGGCTCAATATCAGTATCATCAGTGTGATTGGTTTGCTTATAATGGAAATCATTTTGGGAAATATGCGAAAAGCTTAAAACCCATTGATATTCAAATTATAAGGGAAGTGATTGA
>JABGWZ010000220.1 GCA_018675995.1 Opitutia bacterium
AGATTCAAAAATGCTCAAACATACATAAGAGATTAACCAAACCACAATATTTTCACTATGAATACCGAAAACAATTCCAATATATTCCAAGCGAACCGACGGGGTTTCCTTTCCAATCGCCTGGATCGAATCTTCAAACCTGCACAGGTCCAAAAAAGCAGAGTCGGATTAACTGATAAATTATCTGATGTTGAAAGCGAGACCGCGTTGATGAATGTTGATGCCCTAAAAAGCGTAACCGCAGACGGCGAGGGAAAAATAATCACCCGACTTTCGTCAATGTATCGTAGGCAATTGGCACTCAGTGCACGGGTTGCACTACCGGACGGACAGATTCTACCCTCAATATTCTTTACGATATAATTTTATTACCAATCTTGTACTCGTTAGCAAAAATTACACACATGTCATTAGTAAGAACAGTCCTGGTACCAATCAACTTTGTTTACCAATGTCTTATCGAGACAGTTCGCTAAACAGGGTCACAAACTAACCATATTTCAATGCTTAAAATCACACGGAGAATTATTTCTAAAAAATTGTTAATTAAAAACTAAAGTTTGGTTATCATTATCCGATTATACATTATACATTAATATTTTACAAAAAATTGTTAACTTTAAAATTATCATGAAAATTGACACGTCATTATTAAGCGCGGGGGCAGATCAGTTCTGGATGAATGCCAGGCAGAACTTGCCAATCTCACCGGTCAATCGAGTAGATCAATCAACAGATGTACAGGCTCAGGAATCCAGGACGGCTTCGGCAGAATCTCATGCAGACAGTCAGAATTACCCAACGATGAAATCCGCACTTAGAAAGTTGACATCGAGCAGGATATTTCGGGATGCATCATCCCATATTCAATTCGCAAGTAATTTAAATCACCAGCGTGTAATGGCAGAAAGGGTCGAGCATTTAACCTCTATTTAAAAACATGAAAAACTTAGACCATTCAAAATTGGAAAACTTTAACATACCAATTTTACCCACAGGTGATATTCCACCTGCGTTAAATCGTCAAAAAATAGCACCCAAGGGTGGATTTTCAAAGGTGGTGGCAGGAGGCAGGGTAATTCGTCTGCAATCAGATAAACCTTTTATGGAACGTATGATAACTGGATATTCAATTCCGGGTTCGCCACCAACAAACGAACTGAATTCTCTAGCTGTACTCGAATCTATTCAGTCCAACTTGGAGGCCGGCATCGATTTGATTGACTGTCAGGAGACTGGTCTTGCTAAAATAGGCGGAAGGTTGTCAGAAATTGCCCTTTCCTTAAACCAGGTGCAATCACCAAGATCTACTCCAGAGGATAGGATTTCCTCTCAGCAGCGATTTGAGGATTGCCAGGCCGCTATCAGGCAACTTGCTCTTCATACTTATGATGGCGCTGCCCTCTTTTCTTCAGGTCCATCAAAGCCAATCACCATAACCATTCCGACAAAAGGTCGATGGGAAGGTTTATCAATAGAGCGGGGAGATCTTGGTCAACCGGGATTCGTCACTATTGATAAAGGGAAGGTCTATGGGGAGTCGCCCGGTTATCTGCTTGATTCCGGTTCGATTAAGCGTGCCTGCGAAGAGTGGCGAGCATTGTGCATCACCAACCGTATGCAATGGGGCCTGCTCCGTGATCGACTGCGGGGAATAGTAAACTGCCTGCTGGATTTTGACCGCCACCGACCGTGGAAGATTCCTGAATTACAATCGGGTGCCCTAATTGGCCCACTTCGGCGACCCAATCAAAATAACTGATAATTCAATGAGAAATACAGTAAATCACTCTAAACTAATCTTAAAAATGAAATTCTTCTGGGGTAGTAGCCAGAGGAATACCCTAAGGCACCGCATGGATGCCGTGCTAACTCAATAAACACAAGGAGGAAACCTAAAATGCCAATAGTAGTAAATAGTAATACAACCGCGACCATAACGTCGTTTAATCTCTCTCGAGCCAATGATGCCATGCGAAAAAGTCTCGCCAGGTTATCATCCGGCCAAAGAATTGTAAGCCCAGCTGATGATGCCGGTGGTATGGCAGTGGGTTATAAAATTGACTCTGCCTTAAAACGCACCGAGGCGGTTCGTCAGAACTTGCAAAACGGAATTTCTTTTCTCCAAGTACAGGATGGTGCCATGAGTGGTGTCGCCGATGTACTTAATCGGATGGCAGAACTCAAAACCATGGCTTCAGATGTGGTGAAAAACTCATCTGATGTTCATAATTACTCAAAAGAATTCGTTGAGCTGCAAGAACAACTTCACCAGATTAAACAACAGAAGTTCAATGGTATTAGTTTGTTCGCTGAGAACGGTCATCCTCGAGCTGATTTCTCTAGGTCAGATATCATCAACGAGCCGTTGTCATATACATTTAATTACAATAAAAATAATGCAACACAGTCAGCAACTTACAATAAATATTCGTATAAATTGCTAACCTCTGCCTCATCAGTTGCGGAGGACGGAAGTATCTCCCTTAATGTTATTAACTTAGAGTTC
>JABGWZ010000054.1 GCA_018675995.1 Opitutia bacterium
CAGCCATCTATTGTTCCAGTAAAAAAGCCGTTCCCTGACCTTTCTTTAGCGATTCAAAAAAGAGTCGAAAAAAAACCAGAAGAAGCGATTGTCATTCTGAGAGAGTACAACCAAGACTTTCCAAACTCTTCAAAAATTTTAATTCAGTTAAGCCGGGCGCTTATTGAGACAGGGAATTATTCCCTTGCCGCTTTCAGACTTGAACAATCATTATCTTTGTCATCTTCAACCGAATTAATCGGTGAGTGTGCGGAGGCACATCTACTTGCGGGCGATTTAAACTCTGCCAAAAAACGATTCATCGAGTATTTAAAATTATCTCCTAAAAATTTACAGGCATGGCTTTCGCTTGCCAGAATTTTAGAAGAGCAAGGAGATGAAAGAGAAGCTTTAAATGCGTTTGAACAGGCCAGAGAGATAACCAGTCCCGTAGACTGTATTAAAATTGGAAATCTATATTTAAAAAAGAAAATCTTCGTACAGGCTGAGAAATGGTTTAAAGAAGCAGCTAAAAAAGAAATTAATCCCTCGGTAGAGCCATTATTAGGTTTGCTACAGGTTAAAATTGCCAATGATGACAAAGATTCTGCGGAGGCACTAATTTTAGCTATAGAAAAAGCTTACCCAAAAACACTAGCCAGTCTTGATGCAGAAAAAAACTTAAAGAATATTCTTGTTAAAAGACGAATCTCAGAATTGAACGCCCGCTCGATTATAGTCAAAAATTTAACTGTCAGCGATTTAGCACAAGCTCTTTTACAAAAGCCAGAAGAAATTGATGAGCCTGTTGTTTCCACAGGACCGAAACTTTCTCCCCTACTCTCCAACAACTCCCATGAAATCGACGCCAGTATGATTACAGAGACTGTTAGTACTCCGGACTTAAATACCGAGACTAGTTTGGCTGAAGCATTTGGGTCCGATCAATTAGAAGTTATCGAACCCGAACCGATTGAATTGGGATGGTCTGCATACTTGGCCAGGAATTATGCAACTGCTTTGTTGCATGCGCGGGAAGCTATCAACCTAAATAGTAAAGATGCAGAAGCCTGGCGGCTATCATCGCAGGCACATTTTCAGCTTGGAAAAACACGGGAAGCTGAAATGACAATCCTAGAAGCCATCCGGCACAATCCGAACGATCTCACAACGCGAATGGATTATCTGAATATTGCAAGAGAAACTCTTCCTGCTGACAGATATTTAAGGGAGTTGGAAAAAACTCATGAACTTTTCCCTAATTCCGGAGAAATTTTATGGCAACTAGCTAGGCGATATCATTTGGTTGAAAGAATGCCCGTAACAGCAGGAATTTTATATCGTAGATTACTGAAAACAGTTCCCGAAGGAAGTGGACTTCATAATCAGGCGAAAATGGAATTAATCAAAATTCAAAACCTCTGAATTCAGATTATTGATTATGCCTATGTTTGCTGAAAATTTCGTTGAAGATATTAAAGATAGAGTTGACCTGTATGATTTGATAAGCCCATATGTCCAACTTAAAAAAAGTGGTGCTAAATGGGTAGGGCTCAGTCCTTTTAATCAGGAAAAAACACCCTCTTTCTATGTCGATTCAAACAAGGGATTCTTTCATTGCTTTAGTTCTGGGGAAAAAGGAGATGCAATTTCATTTGTTCAGAAAGTCGAAAATTTGACATTTCCAGAAGCTGTGGAATTTCTTGCCAATCGTTTTGGCATACCGATTCAATATGCGGAAAACAGTCGAAACGCAGGTAAGCCTTTTCAAAAATCTATTAAATCCGACTTATATAAAGTCCATGAATTAGCCATGTCTTGGTTCGCGGAAAGGTTTTTTGAAAACAATCAAGAATCCAATGCCGCAAAAGATTATTGGCAAAAAAAGAGACAGTTTTCGCTTGAAGTAGCGAAAGAGTTTGGTGTGGGGTATTCTCCTGTAGACCGTTTTGCTCTTGGAAGATATTTAGCAAATCAAAAAATAAGTGATTTAATTCTTAGTAAATCCGGATTGTTCAACGAAAAAAAGCAATCAGGAAAATTTGCCTGTCGTTTTTGCGGTCGTCTGATGATACCCATCCATGAAAAAATCGGAAGAATATGCGGATTTACTGCTCGGGAGCTTTCAGTTACTCCGACATGGGGAGACAAAAAACCACCCAAGTATATCAACTCACCTGAAACCCCAATTTTTTTGAAAGGCGATCTTCTCTTCAACCTACATCAGGCAAATAAAGAAATTAATGAAAATAAGGAGTTTCTATTAGTCGAGGGACAATTGGACGCAATTCGCTGTTCGACAGAAGGGTTTAAAACCGTAGTTGCGCCCCAAGGAACTGCCTTTAAAGATTCTCAAGCTATGCTTTTAAGGAAATCCAATCCTAAAGGTGTGGTTTGCCTACTCGATGGTGACGACGCAGGGCAAAAAGCTGCCTTTGGTTATATCCCCACTTTTCTCAGTAATGGTTTGGATGCTAGGTTTGCCACACTGCCCCAGGGAAAAGACCCCGATCAGATCTTAGTTGAAAATGGTGCCGAAGGACTCCAGTCAATTATCGACCAAGGCGTATCCTCAATTAGTTATGCAGTTCAATATAAATTGAAAGGAAACCCAAACCCTCAACCATCTGAAATAAGAGCAGTTAGTGAGTTGGTTTTCGGATATATAGCTAAAACTGACTCCCTAGTTATGAGGGATAGTTATCTCACTGAATTATGTCGACACCTCAAAGTTGCCTTTCAAACTATGTCAGAGGAATTCACTAAATTTACTCGTAACAAAAAACCAAGGTATAAAAGTGGTGCATTGACCAAAGAAATATCTAATAAAAAGTCCTCTCCGCGTTTGACAACTGCTGAAGATGATTTATTGTTTTGCCTTTTGCATGATAATAGAGTCGCGAGCCCGCTTGCCCAAATTTTTGATCCAATATGGCTTAACCTCAATGTTCCAGCGGGGAGGATTTTGGCTAAAATCATGGCAGAGATAAAAGCTGATGGTCCAGTCGAAACAAATAGAATGGAGCAGTTTCTTGAAGATGACACAGAAAGAAACGTTTTCCAACATAACCTCTTTCAAGAAGTTTCATCCTTCGATGAAAATTCCTTCCTCCAGCATGCCAATGAATGTTTGCTTGCTCTTTTTATCCGCTTCATCAAACAACAGGAGAAAAAAATCCTTCAGGACCTGGGTAAACCAACTCAGGAGCAAGATTCCACAAACCATCTTCATGCAAAGTTACTGCAATTACGAAAACACCGCAAAAACCCACCTCAATTAACCTTTTCAGATCAGAATAACCGACACTCTCATGCCAAGAACTAAAAGTACTACAACGAAGACAAAATCTTCAACTGACAAAGCCCCAGCAGGTAAACCAAATTCAACAAATGCTGCGACCAAAAAGAAAACTGTTGTAAAATCAACTACTTCAACAGCAAGAGCAAAAAAACCTCAAAAAACTCCTAGAAAGACAAAAGTCACCGCCAAGGAAATAGCTAAGAAAATTGATAAAAACATTGAACCGCATGCCTTGAATGATGAAGTTACTGAAAAAGTACGGGAATTAATTCATCTCTCCAGGGAACAGGGATTTCTGACTTACAAGGATATTGACAAATCCCTACCTGAAATTGCAAACCAGCCTGAAGAGTTACAAAATGTTATTTCTATCTTCAATAATCTTGAAATTAAACTCCTCGATTCAAATGAAGTAGATAAGTTTAAAAAGAAAAAAGAAGAAAGCGAAGAAGAAACAGCCCGCTCAAATCAAAGTGATATGCTGGACGACCCTGTCAGGATGTATCTAAAACAAATGGGGCAAGTCCCCCTTCTCTCTCGGGAAGAGGAGGTTGATATTTCCAAACGGATTGAAACCGCTGAAAGTTCAGCCCTCAAAATAATTTATTCCGTAAGCCTGACCGCAAATTTCCAACTCGATATTTGTAAAAAACTTATTGCCCGGGAAGAGCGGTTTGACCGGGTTGTACTCGACAAGAAAATTGATAGTCGAGAGTCCTATTTCAAAAGCCTAGCCAAACAGGTTATTGCTATGGAAGAAGCAATAAGGAAAATTAACAATGCATGGTCAAGTATTGAAAATGCTGCCGATGGAACGCAGAAAAAACGATCTACCACACGCTTCAGAAATTACGAATCCACTTTAGCACCAATTTTTAAAAAATGCTGCTTAAAACTAAAGGTTTTTGAAGATTTCCTGCAACAAGTTAACCCTGAACTTAAAGCAATTTCAAGAAACCTCCACAATGTGGAACTCGCCAAAAAAGACCCCGCCAAAGTAAAGCGTAAGGGAGTTAAGATGGACCGAGTTAAGGAGGAACTTAAAGAGGCAAGAACAAGATTTAAAATGGATCCTTCTGAACTTGCCCAACTCATCAAAGAATTACGCTTAAATATGCGTCAAGCACATAGGGCAAAAACGGAGATGGTAGAAGCTAACTTAAGGTTAGTTATTTCTATTGCCAAAAAATATACTAATCGCGGCCTTTCGTTTCTCGATCTAATTCAAGAAGGAAACATGGGGCTCATGAAAGCAGTTGAAAAGTTTGAGTATCGCCGTGGGTATAAATTCTCAACCTATGCAACTTGGTGGATAAGGCAGGCAATCACCCGATCCATAGCAGACCAAGCACGGACTATAAGAATCCCTGTGCACATGATTGAAACTTTAAATAAAGTCATGCAGGTACAAAAGCAGTTAATTCAGGAACTTGGTCATGAACCTACTCCAGAAGAAGTTGCAAATGAAATGGGTTTAGCTTTGGAGAAAGTTCAAGGCATTATGAAAATGGCACAACAACCAATATCATTGCAAAGTCCGGTTGGAGACAGCGATGATACCAATTTCGGTGATTTCATTGAAGATAAGGGTGCAGAAAACCCTTACGACATGACCGCTTATTCGTTACTTCGTGAAAAAATTATAGACGTACTTGATTCCCTTACTGAAAGAGAACGGAATGTACTGTCTCTCCGATTCGGACTTAAGGATGGATACAGCAGAACCTTAGAGGAAGTGGGTAGGCAATTTAAAGTAACGCGTGAACGGATTCGCCAAATTGAAGCTAAAGCACTTCGCAAAATGCGGCACCCAACTAGAATTCGACAACTTCATGGTTTCTTTGAAGCGGATCAAAGCTCAGTAAATAAACCAAAACCAGAAGCCCTTCGGCAATTAGGACTTTAACCCTCTAGATAAAACTCTTCTTTTCTAAGGACAAAAAAGTTGCTTACAATGAAGTTGAAAGCTATGTTTATCAAATGAATATCGTTCCATCCCAATCACTTGCCTTCATCGGAAACTTCGGTGGAGGGGAAATAATTCTTATTTTTCTAATTGTACTTCTATTATTTGGAGCAAAAAAAGTGCCCGAATTATTTCGTTCATTAGGTAAGGGTGTTAACGAATTTCGGAAAGCAAAAAATGATTGGGAACAGGATATCAATGATGTTATGAACCAAGAACCCATTGAAGATCATGATTTCTCCAAATCCGAAGAAAATAAAGAAGACACTAAAGATTCCGTTTCCCATGAAGGTGAGAAACAAACTGTAAGTTAATTCCCTTCTATCCTCCGGCAAGCACCGGAGCAAATCCAGCATTTTTAAACCAGCAAAAAACATCTTCACGGCGATCGCCTTGCAATTCCATTATTGAGGTATTCCAAGTCCCCCCCGTTCCTAGAGTACACTTTAATGTTTTTAAAAGCTTAGTTCTTTCTTTTTGGCCAATGTGAGAAGGAAACCCTTTTATTGTTGTAACAGTTTTACCCCCACGACCACTTTTTTCACGTCTAATCTCCAACCTTTCACCCTTACCGGTTGGGCCAACATTTTTAAATTTTGCAGTTTTGGGTAAAGCAGGCTTCTGGATTCCCTCCGGTAGTCCATTAGAATCTAAAGAAGTAAAAGGGGATAATCCAAATACCCCTGCATCAGTAGTAGTTGAAATTTTATCTTTATGACGAACTCTTTTACTCATTTCCACAGGTTCCTTTACCAGGTTGCCCGCCTTCAATCCAAATCAAAGCTTTCTCATAACTCCGATTTTGTAAAAAATGTTTTAAACGCGGATGCAAGTTTGACGAAGGACTTGCCACAATTTCGTCTAAAGTCGATAGTGCTTTTAATAATGAACCTGATACAGCCATCTTCGGATTGATTATTATTTTCAAACTGTTTGTCAATTCATCCATCATGTCTAAAAAAGAGTGTTTCTAAACATTGCCAAGCTCAAATCAAATTATTAAGATATACCTTTTCTTAGAATGAACAGAATCTGCATTATTGGAGCCGGTATTTCAGGATTATCAATCGCTTCCGAGAAAAAAAAATTGGGCAAAATCGTAAAAGTTTTTGAATCAGCTAATCGTATCGGAGGAGTAATTGAATCTGAGGAAATAGATGGATATTTACTGGACTATGGAGCGAACACTCTTAATGTTCGTTTAAAATCAACAAAAGAACGACTCGAAAACTGCGGTGCTTGGGATAGTTGTATCGATGCAAACTTGCTCGCCAATAAAAGAATGATAGTCCGCGACGGGAAAATCGTCGACCTACCGCATAGTTTCCTCTCTTTCTTAACCAGCCCCTTTCTATCAATCAAAGGTAAATTGCGCCTTTTAGCTGAACCTCTAGTGGCTAGATCGAACGAACCGGAAAACGAATCGGTAGCATCATTCATAAAAAGAAGACTAGGTCAGGAAGCACTTGATTATGCTGCGAATCCTTTTTTAGCAGGAATTTTTGCTGCAAACCCTGAAAGCTTAATCCTCAATCAAGCATTTCCAAGGTTTGCTGTACTAGAAAAGAATTATCGATCAATTTTGTTGGGATTAAAAAAGTCTCGCAAACTGTCTGACAATCCAAATCTTCCAACGAGCAGACTTGTTTCATTTCCTAATGGAATGGAAGAACTTCCTGAAAAATTAGGCTGCTCATTAAAGAATGAAATCTCACTTTCTACTTCGGTAAAAAAAATTTCTCGGAATAATAATTCATGGGCGGTAACCGTACAAAAACAAACAGGGGAACAAACCGTACATGACTTCGATCAAGTTATTTCTACGATTCCATCGCATAGGCTCGACTCTATTGAATGGCAAAATATCAAAGAGCATGACGAATTAAACATACTAAATTCCTCGACCCACCACCCTCTTGCTATGGTATACCTTGGATATGAAAAAAAAGATATTTTACACCCACTAGACGGGTTTGGTTTTCTCGTTCCTGAAGTTGAAAAGAAAAAGATCTTGGGAACTCTTTTTTCAAGTACACTTTTTCCCGGTCGCGCCCCAGACGGGAAAATACTTTTAACTACATTTATAGGGGGGGAAAGAGACCCATCACTTGCTCAGCAAAAAGAAAGCATACTCATATCCACAGCAAAAAAAGAGCTAACCAAACTTTTAAAAATAAAAGGAGAACCGACTTTTCAAAAAGTAAAGAAATGGTCTAATGCCATTCCTTTACCTGATAAACAAATGATAAAATGTAAAAAAGCAGCACAGAAACTTTCGTTACAAAACCCTGGGCTTTCTTTTTCTGGATCATATTTATGCGGCGTATCTCTGCCCAATTGCCTGGATGCCTGTTAATTCCAAAAATTTAAATATTCATAGCATTGACTTGGAAAGATTGCTTAAGAGGTCATAAACTGATAATAAGTTAGTAATAATTATCCACAACAACCAGTCATGCCTGCAAAAGAAAAAGATTCTTCAGTTAAAACTCTTGTTATACTTCTCAACATGGGAGGACCTCAAAATAAAGACGACATACATCCCTATTTGAAAGAGTTATTTCAAGACCGTGAGCTTCTAAAACTACCGTTTCAAAAAATACTTGGTAGAATAATTGCATGGAGAAGAACACCGAAAATTCAGGAAAGGTACGAAGAAATCGGGCAGTATTCTCCGACCAAAAAAATTATGGATGAGCAGTGTATTGAAATTTCCAAAAAACTTGATCTCAATCGCCCAGAATCTGCTCCCCATGTTTGTGTTTCTGGCTTCCGCTATTGTTCACCTAGACCTGGTGAAATGATTAAAAAATACAAGGATGCTGAAAGAATCATCCTTTTCTCGCAATATCCCCAACATAGCTGCGCGACAAGTGGATCTTCGTTGTGTGATGCATATCGTTGGTTGGATAAACAAAGTGGAGAAGAATATCAAAATAAAATTTCTGTTATCGATCAATGGTGGGATCGAAATGATTATTCAGAACTTTGGGCAATGCTGATCAAAAGAAAATTCGATGAAATGAAAGCTTCTCATAATTTAAATGATGAGGATATTCGGATCATTTATTCTGCACATAGCCTTCCTGAATCTTATTGCTTAGAGAAAGGTGATAAATACAACCAAGAAATACAAAACTCAATGAACCGGATCGAAGATGTTCTTAAATCCAAGGGCTTACAACACGAAGGTGCACTTGCTTGGCAAAGCAAGGTCGGACCACAGAGAACTAAATGGTTAACTCCCAGCACACCCACTGTAATTGCTGAGACTAAGCAGAAAGCCATTCTGATGGTTCCAATTGCTTTCACTACTGACCATATCGAAACACTCGACGAAATTGATATTGAATTTCGTGGATACGCCGACGAAGTTGTAGATCATTTTGAACGGGTTGACTGTTTTAATATGGAAGAAAAATTTATTGAATTGTGCTCTAAGCTTGTATCTGAACACATTGACCGCAGTTATGATTCTTGCATCCGCCCCTGCTGCGTAAACTGTGAGGGCAATGATTGTGCAGCCATGAGAAAATATTTTAATTCGCACCCAATTAGTCAAAATGATGAGGATTACATCGCAAGCCAAACTGACTCCCGATAAAAATTAAGTTCGGGGATATTAAATATCACTAATTAGTTTTTCTACTCATGAATGTTAACGATACCAGAGAACTTCTTTGGTTGGCAGGAGGTTTATACGGTTTGGCTTTTGCCATTGGTTTCCTCAAAACATTCAAAATTAATTGGACTCCCTTTCGAGAAACTCCATTAGCAGTTATTTCACTCGGCTTTATACTTCATACTCGGGCGCTCTACATTCGAGGACTAGATGTTCATGGTTGTCCATTGGGAAATACACTTGAAAGAATCCAATTCATTCTTTGGTCACTAATTTTGGCTTTTTTAATTCTTCGCCTACTTTGGAGACTAGACTTACTCGGTTCATTTTGTGCGGGGCTTTCATTTTGTGCAGGTTGGCTTTCATTACTTTTCCCTCAGTTAGATTCCAATTATTGGCTTTCTGAAAACTACGAAAAGCTCTTCTCCAGTCCCTGGATTGAACTGCATGCTTCGATTGCCATTTTCAGTTATGGTTTATTTTCTCTTCTTACCATCGTTTGTTCGATGTACCTTGTGCAAAGAAAAGCCCTTCTTGCCCGAAAATTTAATAAACTTAGTTCTTTCCTTCCTCCCATTCAGGAACTCGAAGTTGCTGCAATGCGCCTTCTTACTGTTGGTGTTCTTTTTTTAACAATATCAATTATTGTTGGAGGTATGCATTGGACGCGACATCCAGAATTAGTTTCTCACGCAAAGCTATCCGTTACGCTCGTTCTTTGGATAGGTTACTTTATGGTATTTGTTCTCCACAAAACTGGGAAACTATACGGATCAAAATTCTCTAAAACTTCCATTACCCTTTACTTTGTTACCATTGGAAGTCTTGCCCTTGTTAACACACGCACAAAAGAAACTAATACGACTCCCCAATCTGTTATCACTAATCCAGAGAATTCATCCAATGAGTGAGTCGATTAGTCAGTCTCTTTTTTTGCTTGGGTGTTCCCATCAAGTTGCTGATCTTTCCGCGAGGGAAAAGATCAGCCTTCCTTCGGGTTCAATAGATGAATTTTATAACGGTTTAGGAAAGATCAAAGGAATTGAGGAATATCTTCTTCTTAACACCTGTAACCGAACTGAAATCTATGCTGCATCCAAAAGTAACCTCTCGCGAAATCTGATTATTCAATATTTAAGTAAATTCCGAAACCTTGATCCTGAATTCTTAAATCGCTATTCTTACCAAAGAAGTAACCACGAAGTGGTGAGTCACTTATTTGAAGTTGCATCTGGTATAGATTCCCAAATGGTTGGCGAAACAGAAATCCTTGGCCAAGTCAAAAAGGCTTACAGCGATGCTTGTAAAAGAAATATTTCTGGTAAAATGCTTAACCGACTTTTTCAAAAAGGTTTTCAAGCTGCAAAGTGGGCAAGAACTCATACTGGTATTTCAAGAGGTCAGGTTAATCTTGGTAATGTACTCTGCGAACTTGCCAGAAGAATTTTTGGTAAAGTTGCGAATTGTCGCCTTCTTGTTTTAGGTACCGGTGAGGTTGCAGAGAATACAATGGAAGCTTTTAAATCAAGAGCTTCACAAGCAATTACAGTCACAGGAAGAACTTTCGATTGGTGTCCTCTCAGTCGAAATAAACCAAGCGAATTGGCTGAAAAATTTGGTGGATTCGCACTATCTTTTAACCAATACAAAGACTCCCTTCATTTGTTTGATGTGATTCTCACTTCAACCACAAGTGGTCAATCAATGATTAATGTTGAAGATATAAAAAGGGCGATGAAGAAACGTCCTGCAAAACCCCTTTTTCTAATCGATGCTTCGGTTCCAAGAAATATTGTAGAAGATGTTGCCAATATTGATAATGTCTTCCTTTACAATATGGATGATATTTCAGAAATTGCTAACGAGAACCTAAAATCCCGGATGTCTGAGGTTGAAAAGTGTCGTGGTGCATTAGCCCAAAAGGCACAGAAATTATGGGATCAAATGACTCAGCAAAGAGAAATTTCCTGAGCAAGCCATTCTTTTGCATTTTTTTCTTTTGGTCCATAAATTAATTTGATTATTTTTGAAGAGTTAACCTCTGCTCTTGCTCGTGCTTCATCATCATTAAGGATTCTCTCCAAAGCATCCTTTAGGGTTTTACCATTGGCTGAACTTTGTAAAAATTCAGGATATGGCGGATCACTACTAAGCAATATATTAGCCATACCGAGATGAGGTACTTTAACGAGTAGTCGTCCTATCATATAAGTAATGGGATGAGCCCTGTAACCAATTGCACCGGGAATACCAGCAACTGCACATGAAAGGGACATCGTCCCCGAACTCATCAAGGCGGCTCTAACATTAATCTTTTTAGACCCCTTCACCACCTTAACCTTCTTTTTTAATTCAGGGCGGTTCATAAGAATTTTTTCTACTGCAGTACGAATATTTTTGTCCGGAACTGGTAAATATGCGTCCATGTTGGGAAATTCTAGTAATAATTGTTCATAAGCATCCAAAAAAACTGGTAAAATTCTTTCAACCGGTTGTATTCTGCTCCCGGGTAAAATAAGGAGGGGGCCGTTTCGATCATAACAAACAGATGGCTCATACTTTTCTGAACCAAAAGGGTGCCCGACAAAGGAAACAGGTAATTTCGTATCTGTATAGCAATCAACTTCGAATGGGAAAAGAACTGCTAAGCCATCTAATACCTCTTCCATCATAAACCTGCGTTTAGGCTTCCACGCCCAAAGCTGTGGGCTTATGTATTGTAATACCTTAACAGTTCCACCGCCTTTTAAAGAGATACCATTTTTCTTTAATTCTCTTGCCAACCTTAAATTAAAACCAGGGTAGTCGACTAACAAAATGGTATGGGGCTTATAAAGTTGAATCCATTTTAATGTTTTTAAAAAAATATTTTTAAAAAGAAAGTAATTTTTTAATACCTCAAACAAACCAACTACAGCATGATCAACTAGGGGATAAATTAAATGGGCTCCCTTCGCCTGAAGACATTTTCCCCCGAGTGCAGATACATTAAGACTAGGATTTTCTTTAAGTAGCTCCTCAATTAATATTGACGCATGTTCATCACCGGATGCCTCACCAGCAATAATAAGAAGGTCAACAGGCTTTGCTTTCGGAGGAGAAAAATCTAAGAGAGACATTCGATTACCAAGTCGAGTTAATTTGCTTGGTTATAGTTAGGGCAACCTCAAGTGCAGATTTGCCGAAAGCACCATCAGTTTTGGGAGCTTGCGTACCAGTAACACAAGCGATAAATGATTCTAGCTCCAGTGCCAAAGGCTCACCTTTTTCAACAGGAACTTCTTTTTTACTCAGTTCGATTCCATTTTTTGCAATAAAATGTCCCTTCTGGTTCATGAAATCCAAAGACAAGTAACCGCTATCCTGGAAAACCCTAATTTCTCGTGCTTTTTTTTCGCTTACACGACTTGCACTCAAGTTAGCCACACATCCATTTTCAAAAACGACTCGGGTATTTGCAATGTCCTCGGTTGGTGAAAGAACTCGTACCCCTATTGCATCAACACTTTTGATAGGTGATTTAACCAATGCCATAGCAATACCAATGTCATGGATCATTAAATCTAAAACAACCCCCACCTCTGTTCCACGAGGCTGAAACGGAGCAAGTCGTTCAACTGTTAAATACTTTGGACTGTCTACTGCCTCTTCCAAAAAAGTCATTACTGGATTATAATGCTCGATATGCCCTACCTGAACAATTGATTGGTTTTGTTTTGCAATCTTTAAAATATCCTCTGCTTCGTTAATTGAAACACACAAAGGTTTCTCAATCAAAAGATGGCAACCTTGATTCATTAATGGAATTGCAACTTCGGCGTGTAGATCTGTGGGAGAAACAACACTAACAACATCGCATGCTTCACCCAACTCTTCCAAATTATTAAATGCTTCACAACCTTGCTCATTGGATACCTTTAGCCTGTTCTCTTCATTAGGGTCAAAAACTCCAACCAAGTCACATGCATCGAGAGAATTATAAATTCTCGCATGGTGCTGCCCAAGATAACCGACACCCGCCACTCCACACTTAATTTTCGGACTTACTTCGTTCTTCATAATAGAATACTCTTTTTTTAATTCTGAAGCTTTCCTTCTTTCAGGAAAAGAGTCTGATCCGTGGCCTCAGCAAATTTTTGATTATGGGTAACCAAAACCAATGCAGTCTTTTGCTCACCACAACTTTCTAATAATAATTCCATCACCTCTCCCCCTGTTCTTTCATCTAAATTACCCGTTGGCTCATCGGCAAGAATCAATTTGGGAGAATTGATCATCGCTCTTGCAATTGCAACACGCTGTCTTTCACCACCAGATAATTTCCCCGGGATCTGGCGTTCCTTATTTCCCATACCCATTTTAGAAAGCAACTCTCTGGCACGATCATTAATTTCATTTCCATAAGCCCCTGCCAGTTTTGCCGCAATTAATACATTTTCCAATACATTTAATTCAGGAATTAAATAATATGCTTGGTAAACAACACCCAGAAAATATGCTCTCAAAACACCCTCTTTTGAGGCACATTCTTTTGAGGCATTCATTTCATAGTCTTGCCATTTAACAGTGCCACGATCAGCAGATTCAATTCGTGATAATAAATTTAATAGAGTGGTTTTCCCGCAACCTGAGTCACCACGAATACTTAAGGATTTCCCAGATTCAAGGGATAAGTTAATGTCTTCAAGCACATGAATTCTTTTGTCCTCAAAAGGAAAGCTCTTGGCCAAGCCATCGGCCCTTAAAACCACTCTAATCGAATTACTCATTCCTTAGCGAATCGGCGGGTTTTAATCGAGTTGCTCGCCAAGCTGGAAGGAATCCAGCTAAAGTCGATACTATAATAGCGAAACATGCAAAAGAAAGAAATGTATTTAAACTCTCGGGAGATTCCCAAGGATAATAAACTTGCAAGCTGTAAAAATCGTAAAACTGGGATACACCGACCTGTCCATCTTCGCCCGCAATTATTTTAACAATAAAGCCCATCAATTCATCTCGAAACCGCATGAATAATAATGCAAAACTGCAACCCAAAATTGCTCCTAACAAACCGATAATAAATCCCTGCAAACAAAAAATTAAACCTACAGAAAATCGGCTTCCACCCATTGCAACCAACAGACCGATTTCCCTAATCTTTCGCAAAACCGATGTCATCAGAGCGATTGCGATTGCAAATGCAGCCACCAAACCAATCGGTACCATAATTAAAATCATTAAATATTCTTCAAATTTCAGTAAATCAAAAAACCAGGCATTTTCCACAAACCAAGGAATAACAGTCCATCCATCTCCAAGTTTACTTTCCAATTCGTCACAGCATTTTGCCAATTCCAATTCGTCTTTTGCGAACCCTTTCATAGTTTTAAAGTAAAAACCATCAATCCGTCCCTCGTCACCTTGCATATCTTGCATGAAACGCATTGTACCGAGTAAGGCCTCAGTATTAAAACCCTGCCAGGGTACCTCAAAAACGCCCCCAACTTTAACTTCACGGGGCGGCAACATTTCATCTGCTTTTGCGTTCTCAATCATGCTTGGAGCAAAAACTTCTAATTTCGATCCTTTAAAAACATGAAATTTAAAACGATCTCCCTTTTTAAAAGGTCGGTTACCTGGAACTGCTTGGAAAATAGGAATCCCTAAATTCATTTCTTCCGGATCATCTGTAAGATTAATCAGAATCTGATCTGCCAAAACATCGCTTGAAATAATAAATTCCGAATCGTTCTGAAAAGTTATTTCCCACTCTGCAGATTCAACAAATGGATCGAGTCTTAAAACATTCACAATGCCCATCCCGTCACTTTCACTTATATTAAGATCATTGAAACGGATTATCGAAGGCGGGCGAACTCCAAGCCTACGGGCTACTTGGCTACTAACGAAAACTACTTCATCCTCCAAAGTTTCTATAGTAGGTAAAGGTGTAATATCCAAAGCATCATGGGCATTCATTTTTAGAAAGCCCTCTTTCAAAAAAGAATCTACCTGCAAAACTGAATTTCCTGAGTTTGGATCAATACCCATTGAGAATGGTATCGAATGAAATTCACCCTTTTGCAATAGAAGCTGTCCCTGAATGTAAGGCATAACTGCACTAATTGAATCATGGTCTTCAATCACTTCTTGCTGAACGCTTAAATTTTTTTGAGATTTCCAAGGAATAATTCTTCCGTGCCCCTGGGCATCAATAATATCTTTTCGAAATTTCTCCTGAAATCCCTGCATAAATACGATTACAACAATCATCACATTAACACCCAACGCCACTCCAATAACAGCGAGCATAGAGAAAAAGGAAACCTTTTTCTTACTTGGAAAAAGTTGCTTCCAAGCTAGGTATAATACCCAAGGTATTTTCATAAAAAATGCATAGTCTATTTCACTCCCCTAGCAAAATAGAAGGAAAAGTCTCAGTTTTATTTGAATCAAAGGATGAAATATTCAAATCCAATGACTTTAAAGGTTCTATCCAATCGTTTAATTTTTCAATTGTGTCTTCGTTCAAACTCGGCAAAGGATAATCCTCCTGTAAAAAATTAACATAACCGAGATAAAGCAGGCCAACAACCAGAAGTGCTATTACAATCTTAATCAATCCTTTTAGAACAGCAAAAAGAAGAAGCACGCAAAGCAATGCCAATACAAAACTGAGTAATGGATGACTTACAATTTTATCAATTATGGGTTCCATGTAATTTGGGGTTCTATAAAAGTTAGTACTTTTTACTTTTCTCCGCTTGCGATTCGATAAAAATAGCCTTCTTTACTGAGCCAAACCCGCCTCGGTGTAGTTTGGCTTCCAAAGCATTCATATCTCTATTCAACAGACGAACAACCGCATTTAATTTTTTAACTTCAGCGTTCTTAACCTTCAATTTGGATTTCCATTCAATTTCATCTCCTTGAGAAATAAATCCCTTCTCATGTGGAAAACTATTTTGAAGTTTCTGAAATTTTAAGAGTTCGCGTTCCAACTTTAACAAAGACCTTGTTGATTCACTCGCCCTTAACTCTGAACGAAGCACCCTTTTCCTTAAATCAAGCCATTCAGATTCAAGTTGAAAGGCTTTCAACTTAACTTCTTCGGATTCAATCTGTTGGTTCAACTCTGATTCAGAATATCCAGAAAACTGAACATCTGCTTGAGAAATAGTTTTATTTGATTGAACCGTATTTTGGCAGGAAAGTAAAAAAGGGGTTGTACAAATAAACCCCAAATTTAAAAAAAATTTTACTTGGTGATCCAATTTCCTGAAGAATTCTTAAACCAATGTCCTTTTTTCGCTCTACTTGCAATTCCCTTGGCAAATTTATTGGCTACTAATTTTGTATCACCACCAGTATCTTTGGCTAAAAGTTTAAAGAGAGAGTTTCTATCTTCATTCTCAGCTTGCACTAATTTTTCGACTTTGGAATTCACTTTTTTATCCCGGACTAGTAACAGACCATCAACGCTTTCCCCAATAAAACCATTTAGTTTTGCCTCCATTACATCAGGCAGTCTAGCTTTCATGCGTTTTGTAAGATTAGCATCTGCACTTACTTCGCCAATAATAAGAGAAGAAAAAATAAATAAAAGAATTGGTTTCAATATTTTCATATAATTAATACCTGTGGTTAATCGTTAAGTTCGTCGCTTCCGTAAAGGTCATCCAAAAAGTTATCAACTTCCTTTTCGATTTTAACTTCCAATGTGATGTTGTGATCAAGGATGATGTGATGCTGAGTTTTCATTACAGTACAACCAATGCCCAAAAGCATGAAAAGAAATGGTACCAAATAGATTTTTTTAAACATTAGATTAATTTACAAAGTTATGCATACCCTCGCAACGGATAATTTATAATTATTGAACATAAAAAGCACTAGTCTTAATTTTTAGAATTTAGATACTGGATTATTTCATCCAATCCAGCAACGGTGTTTGGTCTGTAATCAAGGAAAATTTCTTTTCCATCCTCCATGATAGATTCTCCGATAATCGATCCTCGAATTTTTCTACTTTCTTTATCTACCACAAATGAAATTCTGAAAAAATCTAAGCTCAAATTTTTTAATGCTTTCTCCGCCAATTGCATGCGGCGGTATTCCTCTGTTCCAACCCCAATACCCTCTGTTAGTAATCCTTTAATGTCATACCTCAGCGTGGTATTAAGATCAGTTGCTAACTCCATAAAACCCTCTTCAAAATTCCATTTTCCATTTTTTTTACTTATTGGAATCCGCCCAGAAAAACTCCCTTTTATATCTGCATCTATTTTTTTAAACAAATCTACCACTTTTTGCCCATCCATATCCTCAATTTTAGCAACTAAATTAACCTCATCACCGAACAAATTAAATTCACTTTCAAATAATCCTATAACACCATCATAGATGATTGCATTCGAATCTTTAATCTTGAACATTCCGTCTGATTTTATCTCAAAACTAAAGTTCCCATCGTGAAATTCATATTCACCAAGTTGTAATTTATCAAAGGTGATACTTTGTGTTCCGTTCGTTTCTAGTGGAGTAACAGAATTCAATGAAATCTCACCAGACAAACCAAAAAGTGACAGATCCTGATCAGGTAAAAAAAGAGATGAATTATTAAACCCTACAGTTAACTTTTGCGGATTATCCGATGGTACTTCTAGGTACATATTTGCAGGATTGAATTCAACCCGATTCTTAAGTGCAGTCAGTGCCAGAACATCAATCATAAAATGACTCATATCTCTTGCCCTGAAAGACAATGCTAAATTAGTTAATTCCAATTCGTCCCCTAAGTTTAAACTACGCCCGGATATAGTCTGAGGAAAGGGAATTGCGGGAAATTCCTTCAAGTCGAGAGTGCCGTTGTAAGAAAATTCATCAAAACTGACTCCAAATTGTAAAAGATTAGCGTTTAAGGTTGGTACGCTCATATGTAGCGTATGCTCGTTGAAGAAAGTCAAAGCAAAGGATCCTTCATAAAGGCGAAAGAAATTACCTTCATAATGAATCTCATCAAATGAAAAATTCTTAACTTCATTTATCGGTATTTGCAGTTTTTTAGCCGGGTCAAAAAATAGACTGGGAAGTCGTAAGCCAGTCACATTAAAATCATAAAACTGCTCACTTGTAATTAATTCAGCAATTCCACCTCCAAGATCGAAACCCTCATCTTTAGTTTCTACAGTAAATTTTGCTCCTGTTGCTACAATATCATTTTTATATGCAAAATTAAAATAGGAATTGGACTTCCACTTTTCTACCCCATCCAATTCAAGAAATACCATCACTTTGGGCAGTGAAATATTATAATCGAAATAACTAAAGTTCATTTCCGATGCATTTAATTCCAAAAATACATCCTCTAAACTTGTCGGTGATAATCGTGAAAAAATATCCACTCCAATATCGCCCCCATCTATTCTTAAACCATTCGGAATCATTTTCTTAACTCCGTGGTGTTTGGACAACTCGTCAAATAAATCCGATGCTTCTCCAAGGTTTATTTTTGATGACAAAAAATGATCATCTCCTTCTTTAGTAACAAAAATTTTCAAAAAAGGATTTAATTCATTGACCGTGGCGTCTTCTAAAATGAAAAAAAGTTGATTCTCATAAAGGTCCATTTTCGCAAGTTCAATGAAAGAACTAATATTATGCTCAGGAATGTAAAAATCAGAGTTTCGCATACGGATAAAATTTATCTGCGGATTTTTCAAATTCTCATTCAAAAGTTCTTTTACTTGCTGAAATAAAGTCTTTTCAGGCTCCGAATTGTCAGGTGAGCTGTCAAAATTAAGATTAGCTGACAACCCGGAAATCGAAAGAGAATTGATTTTTTTCAGAGCCAATAAACCAGGGTCGTACCTAGCCTTAATCTCTTCAATCGAAATGTCGTTTAATCCATGCAAATTTCTAATGGTAGTCACCCAAGGGTCAATTTGACTGACCGTCATATCAAAATCTGAGTATCCTGATTCCCTGGCCATTTTTCCTACACCCTTCTCGAGTAAGAAACCAAGAGAGTTGAAAATGGCCAGTACGAGAAGAAGTAGAAAAAGAAAAAAAACAAGAATCGCACGGCGAATCGTATACTTGTCTTTACAAAAATTTTTAAATTTAACCCACACAGGTTTCTAAGATGTCAAGTTCATGAAAAGTTAAAAGCCCAAAAAAAAAATAGCTATACTTCTCCTTGTCATTGTTTCTAATTGTTACGATAAAGTCTCATATGATTAAAGTTGGATTTATTGGAACTGGAGATATTTCACTCCTGCACGCTGAAGGAGTACATTTGGCAGAAAATGCTGAACTTACTGGTATTTGGAATAGAACGCGTGAAAAAGCAGAGGAAAAAAGTAAGCTCTTTAACTGTCGGGTATTCGATTCTGCAGAGGATTTAATCAAAGCAGTTGATGTGGTCTATGTTCTTACCAACATGGAAACTCATCATCAATATGCCCGCCAGGCAATTGATGCGGGTAAACATGTGTTAGTTGAAAAACCAACTGCGGTCACAATTGAAGAAATAGAGGATTTAAAAAAAGCAGCCAGCTCAAAAGGCGTGCAAGTTGCGCCAGTACACAATTACATTTACGAACCATCTGTCACGCGGGCAAAGGATTTAATAGAAAGTGGAAAAATAGGAGACTTGGTCTCGCTCTATGTTCTTTATAACATTCATCATCCAGAATTTGTTGCTGCTCGCTACCCTGGTGTAATCAGACAAATCCTCACCCATCACGCTTACTGCACTCTCTATTTAATTGGCCAACCTGAAAAGGTTTCCTGTATGAAGGCCACTATCAACGATGGAACAGTCCCACAGGAAAACATTGCCATGGTAACCATGAAAATGAAAAACAATGCATTATCCCATCTCTGTGCAAGCTTCGCAGCCGATGACCATGCAGGTGACCCATGGACTTTTATGATTAAGGTTGTAGGCACAAAAGGCGCGACTCGTTACAGCTACCGCGACTGGGTTGAAAATACCCCAGCTGTAGTACATTCTCAGACATACTCAGCCTATCCATACACGATTCGTTCCATGGGCAAACATTTCCTCGAACAAGTGGTGGGAAAAGGAGAAAAACCGCTTTCCACATTGGATGATGCCTCCACTTGCATGAAAATAATTGAAGCCTGCGAACAGTCTGTTTCCGAGGAAAGACACATCACACTTTAATTCTTAACTAATCCAGAACATGAATGGAATTATCTCTATATGGAGAGATGCTCTTCACCAGATTCTAGACATTTATGAACGCAAAAGAGGTTCGATTAAAATTTTTTTTCCTCTTCTTTTTCTTTTTTTCATCGTCTTAAATATTGCCTGCTATTGGTGGGCAATCTATACAGCGTTCCCCTTCTACATGCAGACTCATGAAGCATCCCATTATATTAAATTACAAATACCCGTTGGTTTCCTCGGTGCCCTTTTTGATAGCCTCTCTTTCTTTGTTACTATCTGGATTATAAAGCGTGCCCTCGCTTCCACTAAAACTTCGGAGTATGTGTTTCATTTGTCGCTGGATCTGGTGATTGCGATTTTGGCCACGCTTTGGGTTCTATTCGTTTTTAGTTTTGGAGGCTGGTTAATTAGCTTGTGGGAATCAGCCCCTGAACAATTGACAGAAAGAGGAAATAAATACACCGCCCGGGCAGTTCAGGCGCTTAAAGACCCAACAGGCAGAGAAAACGCTAAAAATATTTACTTCGGTCTAATTATGGGAATATCTGCAGCCCTCCCCACATTCCTTCATGTAACTCTCTTTATTTCCTCTCTCGGGAGAAAGATAAAGATTACCTTATTTCCCAATAAAGCAACTGAGCCAGCGTCGAAGGATCTTGCTCTAAAAGATTGATCTCTTGCCTTTCTCAAAAATTTCTTTTCAGTTAATACTTAATGAAAAGAAGAAATTTCATAACAAATGCAGGAGGGTTACTTATAACCCTTCCCTCTTTTGCACGTCCTTCCAATCTTCCCTATATGGATCAAATTGGAATTCAACTTTACACACTTCGTAAAGAAATCAGAAAAGATCTAAAAGCTACGATTAAGGCAGTTGCAAAAGCAGGTTATAAACAGGTCGAACCCTATGGTTTTCCCTCTGCTCAATCAATTGAGATGATCAAAGAAGCCCGCAAGTGTGGAATGAAAGTCAATTCATCACACTTTGACTGGAATTCTGTCTTACATCCCGAATATAAAGGAGTGCTCCCTTTCAAAGAAATTCTATCTCTCGCAGAAAAGCATAGATTATCCCATCTCGTGATTCCCTATTTGGCAGAGGGAGACAGAAAGAATTTAGATGGATATAAGAAAGTGAGCGAGTCTCTCAACCAAGCTGCTGAACTTTCCACATCAGCCAATATTCAACTCGCTTACCATAACCATGCCTTCGAATTCAAAACCATGGATGATGGAAAAAGTGGATATGATATTTTCATCGAAAACTTTTCCTCTAAAATGGCGTTTGAGATGGATGTTTTTTGGGTCAAACTTGGTGGAGAAAACCCAGTTGCCATGATAAAAAAACTAAAAGGCAGAATTTCCCAACTACATCTGAAAGATTTAAAAAAGAAATCAGGTATTCCGAATTTTGGCAAAGTGACACCCGATACTTTCGATGAAATTGGAGACGGTATGATTCAGATGGAACCCATTATGAGGATAGCTCAAAATAGTGGTATTCAACACTGCCATGTTGAGCAGGATCAATCGCCTGATGCAATTGCGAGTATTAATAAAAGCATCCAATATTTAAAATCCAAATCATTTTGAATAAATTCTTAACCCTTTTTTGTTTTTCCGTTTTTTTTGCACAGGCAAAAATAGAAAATATTCTGCTCATTGTATCCGATGATTTAAAGGCAGATGCCTTGGGATGCTATGGTAGCCAGGTAGCTCGAACACCGAATATCGATCAATTGGCAAAACAAGGTACACTCTTTCAAAATGCATATTGCCAGGGCACGGTTTGTCGTCCATCCCGTGCCAGTTTCATGCGTGGGCGTTATATCGGAAAAGAAGAAATCACATGGGGTGAACATTTTCAAAAAAATGGCTTTTCAAGCACACGCGTAGGTAAAATTTTTCATATGCGTGTGCCTGGTGATATTATCGCAGGGACAGACGGCCAGGACATTCCTGAATGCTGGTCTGCAAAATACAACATGGCCGGAAAAGAAGCACATACTCCCGGAAACTATGCCTGCCTCAACCTAAACAAATTCACCACTGAAATGAAGGATCGGCAATCCACTCAAATGCCCTACCGTATGTTTGTAACGGTTGACTATGTCGGAGACGGCTCGGACCAACCGGATTGGAAAGCAGCCACCAAATCGATTGAATTGCTGAAACAGTTCAAGAAAGATAAGCAACCCTTTTTCCTCGCTACCGGTTTGGTTCGCCCCCATTACCCCAATGTTGCTCCCATTCAGTATTTCTCAGCATATCCCTTCAAACAAATAAAATTACCTTTCGTTCCTGAAAACGACTGGGAAGACATGCCTAAGGCAGCCATCTCAGGTTCAAATTCGAAACGTTATGGAATACATAAGTTTCCAGAAAACCAGAAACGTATGTGGGCAGGCTATCTTGCCACTGTTACCTATATGGACGAACAAGTGGGGAGAATCATCCGGGCGTTAAAAGAACTTGGTTTGGCTCAAAATACGGCAGTTATGTTCACAAGCGATCATGGCTACCTCCTTGGCGAACATCACTTTTGGCAAAAAGGAAACCTTCGAGAAGAAGTAACTCGAGTACCACTGATCATAAAATCACCGGTTAACAAACCAGGTATCAGTAATTCAATTGTTGAACTCGTTGATCTTTTTCCAACTGCATGCGAAATGGTTGGTGTGCAAACCCCATCATCCGTACAAGGTTCCAGCTTACTTCCCATTCTAAAAGATCCGAAAAAACAAGTTAAGAATTCCGCATTATCCTTTATCCCTAAAGGAACTTCGATGAGAACTGAAAAATGGGCATATATGAAGTATAAGGATGGGGCAGAAGAACTATACGATATGAAAAACGATCCCAAACAATTTAAAAATCTCATTGTGAATGATCATTATTCTCCAGTTTTAAATAAGCTAAGAAATCAATTTAAAACAGAAACCAAACTAATTAGCTTTCGTTGATTAAAGCGGTCTCCTTTGAGGCTTCAATAAACAAGTCACAGAACGCATCCACAGTGTCGTTAATTGGCTTGGCATAACCACCGCCCATAAAAATAAGTAAGGGAACATCTAATCTTCTCCTCCACTCGAAAACCTTCTTATTTCTTCGGTCAAGTCCATCCCTGGATAGGCTAAGCAAACCCAACGCATCGGACGCCAATCCATCCACCCCCGCCTGGAAAAAAACAAGGTCGAAGTTTTCTCCCGAAAGAAAACCAAGAACCTCATCCAGAGTATTCAAATATTCCATGTCACCCGTTCCATCTTCAAACCCATAATCCAGGTCGCTCTTCTTTTTTCGGAAAGGGAAATTATTTTCGCCATGCAAAGAAACGGTGAATACTCTCTTGTCTCCTGAAAAAATTTCAGCCGTTCCGTCCCCTTGGTGAACGTCCAGATCAAGAATCAATATCCGCTCAATCCCCGAACGAGCCAAAGCCGATTCGGCGCACACCGCCAAGTCATTGAAAATACAATAACCCGAACCCTCTCCACGGAAAGCATGATGGGTCCCTCCCGCCATATTACCCGCAAGGGGAAGACCCGAAAGAACCTCATCCAGTCCCTCAAGGGCGCCTCCGACCAAACGCAAGGTACGGGGAATGATTTCCTTCTTCCAAGGTTTCAATCCAATCCTCCGGACCTCTTTCTCGCTTAGGTTCCCACTCAAGAAACTTTCGACGTAAAGTTCGTCGTGGACACACAAAATTTCCTCTCGCCTGGCTAAACGGGGTTCTTTGATCGCGATTTGCCCGAAGGGATCCAAATCCCTCAGGCACTTAGCCAACAAACGGTATCGATCCACGGGAAATCGGGCCGTCCTGTCCAAACCGTCGGAATACAATGGGTGGTAATAGAGTGGA
>JABGWZ010000053.1 GCA_018675995.1 Opitutia bacterium
CATTGGCTTATACCATTGGTTACCTAAACACTTGATCGCACCATGGGAAGAAAGGATCATTTGTTTCCTTGAAGAATTCCCTATCACTTTCATGAAGAAAGAAATGCCAACTGAAGAGATGAGGATTCTAGTTGCAGCAGAAGCGTGCTTGCTAATTGTAAATCGTCCTCTATCAGATTATCGACACCTCAGGGCAGTTCATTTATGGGAAAATGAAATAAAAGGGAATCCCAACGCCCGAGGAAGTGCAACACGTTTTGAAGTTAACCTAAGTTGGAATTACTTAAAGCAATCAATTAAAAAAGCGAGAGACGGACATAATCTAACCTTACATGAATTCGCTCACTTGATCGATTTTGCAGATGATGGAATTGCCCAAAGTATTCCAGTTTCAAGAAGATCGAAAGAATTTAAGGAATGGCAAAATATCGTAAATCAAGAGCATGCAAAACTCATGAAAGTCTATGAATCAGGTAAGAATTACTCCATTCGTGCCTATGGCGGTTATGAATCCATCAAGGGAGATAAACCGGAATTTTTTTCCTGCGGAACATCTGCATTTTTTGAACGAGGAACAAGATTAAAAAGGGAGAGTCCTAAAATATACGATGCATTTAAAAAGTTTTACGTAATTGACACAGCATCTTGGAGGAAACGAGCCGATTAAAATCAAATTTACTCTACTGTAACTGACTTTGCCAAGTTTCGTGGTTTATCGACATCAAGCCCACGAAGTCGAGCGAAATGGTAAGCAAATAATTGAAGCGGTAAGTTAGCCAAAATTGGTCGAATAACTTCATGTGCATCTGGAATTCTGAAAACATCATCAGCTGCTTCTTCAGGAATCTCCACTCCTTCTGGTGCAATAGCCAATACAGGGCCTTTTCTTGCTTTAACTTCTTGCATATTGGCAATGGTCTTAGCTGAAAGCTCAGTCCCTTCAACAATAAAAACGCAAGGACATTCGGGGTTTATTAATGCGATTGGTCCATGTTTGAGCTCGGCCGCAGGATAGCCCTCCGCGTGAGCGTAAGAGATTTCTTTGAGCTTCAAAGCTCCTTCCAATGCAACAGGGTAAAGGCTTTGCCGTCCAAGAAACAAAAGATGCTCTGCCTTAGCGTACTTTACTGCTAATTCACGAATTTCTTCTGCTTGCTGTAAAACTTTAGCAACCATATCAGGTAAATTATTCAACGCCTCAACAATTGACTGCCCATCAGTTGGTGACAAGTCCCTCATCCGGCCTAAGGCTAAGCCTAACATCGCACACAAACATGCCTGTGATGAAAAAGCTTTCGTGGAAGCTACTCCAATTTCTGGACCTACTCGTTGATATACTCCTCCATCAGTCTCCCTTGCCAGCGACGATCCAACAACATTTGTAATGCCCAATGTTAAGAGGCCTTTAGTTTTTGCTTCACGAACAGCTTCTAAAGTATCAAGTGTTTCACCTGACTGACTAACTGCAATTACCAACGACTTTCCTGATTTCGGAGAATTCCTGTACCTAAACTCGGATGCGTGCTCAACTTCGACAGGAACACGGGCCAAGCGCTCAATTAAATACTCTCCAACCATGCACGCATGACGAGCAGTACCGCAAGCAACAAAAATGATTCTATCCAAATTACGAAGTTCATCTTCATGACCTTCAAGACCACTCAATTTTGCGGTTGTACCATCATCTCCAAAACGACCGCGTAATGTGTTTCTGAGAGCTGCAGGTTGCTCAAAAATTTCTTTTTCCATGTACGAATCAAAATCTCCAAGCTCAACCTCTTCGGATATTTGATCCACCGGGTGAGAAACCGCTTTGGCCTCTCGACCTTCCATTGTAGTTATACGGAATTCACTTCCACGAAGTATTGCTAATTCCCCATCGTTCAGAAAAACAGCTTCTTTAGCACGACCAACAAACGCTGACGCATCACTTGCAATGAAATTTGCTTCATCTCCAAGCCCAACCACTAATGGGGAACCTCTTCTGGCTCCAATCATTGTATCAGGATAATCTAAACAAAGAACTGCGATTCCATATGCACCCCTGCATTGAGGAAGTGCCAACCTAACCGCGTCGATAAAACGACCATCACCTTCGGGAAGTTCAGAATAATGATAAGCAATTAAATTACATAAAACTTCAGAGTCAGTTTCTGAAGCAAACTCAATTCCTTTTCCTACAAGAAAATTTTTAAGTGTGCCGAAATTCTCGATTACTCCATTATGAACCATAACAAATTTCCCATCATGGCTCGAATGAGGGTGGGTATTTGAAACAGTAACTTCACCATGAGTTGCCCACCTTGTATGTGCTATTCCCAATGATGAAGATGACCTCTTTTTTTGCACTAGAGCGGCTAAATTTTTAACTCGCCCAGTTTCACGAGCCATTGAAAACTCAATACCCTCATGAAATGCAACACCCGCCGAATCATATCCCCTGTATTCGAGCCTTTTAAGCCCGTCTATAAGTGATTCTTGGGCAACTCCTTTGCCTAAATATCCAATTATCCCACACATTTATCTTATTTTAATTTAATAAACATAAAACTTCAATTTAATAAATTCCGGATAGAAAAGAAAATGAATCAAATTTTTCTCGCATCTTAATCAAAACACTTTCAATACATGTTAAGTGAGAATTTGTTCGCTAAAAATTTGTGTTATTATTTGCTCTTTGTTGAGTTTCTGTTTTTTCAGTTTGGGGAATACCAGCACGAATTTCATTTTGGTTGTTTCTGATAGTCATTCCATCAACGCCGTTGGTGCATACAATGGTACATTGTCTATTACAAACCCAACACCTAATCTTGATCGAATTGCATCTAAAAGTGCTATTTTCACAAATGCATTTTGTGGTAATTCCTCATCTGGACCAAGTATAGCCACTCTTCTAACCGGCAGTCATTCTCATATTAATGGATTTATCGAAAATAAGAATAACTTCAATTTTCCTCATGAATCATTACCAAAAGCTTTGAAAGATGCTGGCTATGAGACTGCACTTATTGGAAGATGGGATTTGGGTTCGAAACCATTACATTTCGATTATTGGAAGATTCTCGCCGACTCCACAGAAAAATTTAACCCTCAATTTTTAATGGAAAATGGGGAAAAAAGAATCGAAGGACATACCACTGATATAATAACTGACTTAGTTATCCAATGGCTTTCTAAGAGGGGAAAAAATAAACCCTATTTCCTTATGGTCCAGTACAATGCAACCTCAACACCGTGGATGCCTGCCATAAGGCACCTCAATTTGTACGATGACAAAATATTGCCGGAGCCAGAAAATTTAGAAACTAATTATAGCGGAAAAGCATCACCCGCACGGTATCAAGAAATGAGTATTCTTGAAGATTTAGATTTTGAAGAGGATCTGTTTTTCAAAAGCCAAGTAATTGATGAAAATAAAACCAAGGAAAGACCTGACTCTCTAGGACAGAAAAACTTAGATGCAATGACAGCGGAGCAATTTTCTGCTTGGACACTATCATGGAGACCAAAAAACGAAGCTTTATTAAGAGAAATCCAATCCGAAAATAGTAAATTAAGCTTGAAATTCCAAAGGTTTGCAAAAAATTATTTGAGATGCGTTCACGGTATAGACGAAAATCTTAAAAGAATTGAAGAAAAAATTACTGATCTAAATTCAAGTGAAGTAATTTTTATTTATACATCTAATAAAGGAAGAATGTTGGGAGAACACTCATGGTTTGGAAGTAAATGGATCTACGAAGAATCTATTCGAATTCCACTAATTATCAGTTCGAATTTCACCCAAAGCTCAAACAAAATAATACCACAACTTACTCAAAACATAGACATTGCACCGACGATTTTAGAATATGCGAATCTTGAAAACCTCGAGAATAGTCAGGGGGAATCGCTTCATTGCTTATTAGGAAATGATGACGAAAATAAAACTTGGCGAGATTCCATTTATTACCACCACCATAAATTCCCTGGAGAACATATGATAGCCAAGCACTACGGCATAAGAACGAAATATTTTAAGCTCGTGCATTTTTATCAGTTCGGTGAATGGGAATTTTATGATCTTTTAAAGGACCCCCAAGAAAATGAGAATATTTATAATATTCAAGTATTTAGCTCTAAAGTTGCAGAGATGAAAAAATTACTAAACCTCAAACGCTCTGAATACGAAGACAAAACTAATATTTCAATTATGCCCGAAGATTGGAGGAAAATTTACCGTGGGCCTGCAGCAAGAAAAAAATAAAATTAATAAATACATCGTTTTATTTTGATAAAATTAAATAAATTTGCCCATAAATATAAAAAAAGTCTTGTGCGGATTTAGAAAAATATCTAGATATGCGTGCTATAGGAATGCATATCCTGAAAGGTGTCGTTTGGGAGGACGGCACCTTTCTCTTTTTTAATGCTTTGTGTTTAATTTATATTTCTGATTTACGAAACTTATTATGAAATCCAAATGTAATCGAATCATGAATTTATCCTTAAAACTAATTATTGTATTAATAATTTCTCAATTTTCATTAATTGGTAATAAAAAACCAAATATTTTATTCGTTTTCACGGACGATCATGCACCTCACGCAATCGGTGCCTATAATGGATGGTTAAAATCAGTTAACCCAACACCGGTCATTGATAAACTTGCCAAAGATGGAATGCTTTTCGTGAACAGTTTCTGTACAAATTCAATCTGTGGGCCTAGTCGAGCGGTTATTCAAACTGGAAAGCATAGCCATAAAAATGGGTTCATGAATAACGGGAATACTTTTGATTGGAATCAGCAAACTTTTCCAAAGCTTCTTCAGAAGGCTGGCTATCAGACGGCAATTTATGGGAAAAGCCACCTTAAAGGAAAACCTTTAGGTTATGATGACTGGGCAGTTCTTCCCGGACAGGGCTTATATTATAACCCGGACATGATTTTCCCAGATGGAAAAAAACGTATAGATGGGTATTGCACAGATGTGGTAACAGACTTGGCGGTAGAATGGCTAAATGAAAAAAGGTCTGAAGGGAAACCTTTTATGCTGATGGTTCAACATAAAGCACCTCATCGGAATTGGATGCCAGCTCTTAGACATTTATCTCTTTATGACGATATTGAAATTCCTGAACCTCCTACCCTTTTTGATGAATGGAAAGACAATGCACCAGGAGCAAGATGGCAGGAACTCGAAATCGACCGGCATATGGATTTAAATTACGATCTATTCGTAGATTTGACCCCAGAATTTAATCAACCTCCTTCCCAGTTAAGACAGGATCGATCGGCCTGGAACAATATGAAAAGAATGAGCCCCGAACAACTCAAGGCGTGGCGTGCTCATTATGCACCCAGAGATGCTGCATTTCACAAAGCAAAACTTTCTGGGAAAGATCTTATCCGCTGGAAGTTCCAGAGATATGCCAAAAATTACCTTCGATGCGTAAAAGGAGTGGATGAAAGCGTAGATCTTCTACAAAAGGAACTTACTAAACTTGGACTCGATAAAAATACCATCGTGATATACTCATCCGACCAAGGATTCTATATTGGCGATCATGGATGGTACGATAAAAGATGGATGTATGAGGAATCATTGAAAATGCCCCTGATCGTAAAATGGCCGGGAATAATTAAGCCGGGGAGTCGCGAAACTGAATTGGTGCAGAACTTGGATTATGCTCAAACATTTCTTGAAATCGCCGGTGCTCCTCAACCTAAAGATATGCAGGGTCTTTCACTTGTACCTTTAATGAAGAGAGAAAAAACGAAAAATTGGAGGACCGAAATATACTATCATTATTATGAATATCCAAGCGTCCACATGATTCCACGACACTACGGCATTCGCACCAAAAGACACAAACTCATGCACTTCTATCAATTCAAAGAAGAATGGGAAATGTACGATCTCAAAAACGATCCTGATGAACTTTCAAATCTCTACGGTAAAAAAGAGACCTTGAAATTACAAAACAAGCTCAAGCAAAAGCTTAAAAATTTACAAAAGAAATATGAAGATGATAGTGATATGTCAGTTCAACAGGACTACATAGAAAAATTTCGAAAGAAATCCTAAACTAAATTTTTAACTGCTTACCATCCGATATTGATTCAGCAATCGTGGGATGTAGCCAATCTTTCAATGCCCACCTCTTCGCAAGTACTCGGTATCGATCTGGCTTCGTTTTTAGTGATGGTTCGTAATCAGAATAAAAGGCTGTAAGAAGATTACCCTTTTTATCCAAACTAATGGTTGTAGGGTATCCAATATCTTTAGCATTGTCACCAAATTGATGAATTACCCAAGGAGGTCTCCAGGTTACACCTCTGTCGATGCTAAGCCTCACCCCTATACCCATTAGTCCACGATTACGAATTCCGTATGTAAGTAACAAGCATTTGTCAGAAAGGGCGGTTAAGTCTGCTGGGTGTTGCATGGGCAGGGTAAGCGGAAATTTTTCTTTCCACTTTTTACCAGTCTTAGTGAACTCGCAAAGTTTAACATGGTGATCGATATGGGTTCGGGTTGCGGCCAACAACTGCCCTTCTCCCAGATTACATAATGTGGCTTCATTCGAATCATCGGAGCCGAATTTTGACTTCCTTGTCCAGGTTTGTCCATCATCCTCAGATAATACCACCCAAGTTTCACTTGGATTTCCATGTCCTTGTGAACGATAGCATGAATAGGCTAATTCATTCGAACCTAGCTGAATGATTCGCCCAAATGGAATCGTTGATTCAATTCCTTTGGGAACCAAAGGATTAGGTTCAGAGTTCCAAGACTTCCCGCGATTATTTGACCTAGATAGCCAATGACCGGAGAATCCAACAAATTTTTCTTCTTTCACAAAGAACCCGCTACTAAAGCAAAGAATGTCTCCGTTATGAGCAAGACCAACTGACAAATGCATCCGATTTCCACCTTTTGGTCTTTTGGCCACAACGGAAAGTTTTTTCCAGTTCTGACCATTACGGTCACTTATAGAACAGACCAAGTCCCCCTCCATTAGCCCATGACTGGGTGCATTAAAATAGGTACACAGGACTTGACCGTTCTTTAGCTTAGTCAGATTTGGCCAGCCACATGCGTTCGTTGCAATAACAGCTAATTTGTTCACTACATACCTTAAGGTGCCGACCAATCATTGAGTCAATTCATAACACTGGCTCGCTTGTCTCAATATTTTTCAAGAATACAATACTTCCATATTTGACAATATCACCATTTTTGGAATTCTGATGTAGTGAAGCCCATATTCTCCACAATAATTATACTTACACTGAGCTTTATTCAACTCAGTGCATTTGATCAGGCTGAATTTTTTGAGTCCCGCATACGACCCATACTCGCAGAAAACTGTTACGAATGTCACAACAGCATAAATAAATCAAAATCCGGGCTGGTTTTAGATTTTAAGGGGGGAACGGTAAAGGGTGGAGATAGAGGGCCTTTGCTTTCCTTAAAAAACCCTAAAGAAAGCTTACTTCTTCGAGTAATGAGCCACGAAATAAATAACCTTAAAATGCCGAAAGGAGGTCCGAAGCTTTCTGATTTAGTTCTTAGGGATTTTGAGAAATGGATTTCTGAGGGTGCATATGATCCAAGAGAAAAACCACCAACTGCCGAAGAATTTGCCAAAGAAACTTCATGGGAAAAGATTCGAGAAAAAAGAAAATTATGGTGGAGTTTTCAACCCATTCGTGAGCTAGATGTTTCCCAATCAAAAAATGAACATCCTGTGGATCAGTTTCTAGATAAAAAAATAAAAGAAGCCGGGCTTAAACCAAACGAAAATGGGGATTCACTATCAATTCTGAGAAGACTATCGTATGCATTGATTGGGCTACCCCCGACCATTGAACAGCAAAATCGTTTTATTAAAATATCTGCTGAAAATATTCAACAAGCCGTGAATGAAATGAGTGATGAAATGCTCAACAGTCCACATTTTGGAGAAAGATGGGCAAGGCATTGGATGGATTTGGTTCGATATGCAGACTCTCATGGCAGCGAGGGAGACCCTCCGATTCCAAACGCATTTCGCTATCGTAATTATCTGATTCGGGCACTTAATCAAGATGTTAGTTTTGATCAACTTGTTCTTGAGCACATAGCTGGAGATCTAATCGAAAAGCCAAGGATTAATAATGTACTTGGGATTAATGAATCTGCTATCGGAACCGCTCAACTTCGCTTTGTCCTCCATGGCTTTGCTCCCACAGATGCATTGGATGAGCATGTTCGTTTTACAGACGATCAGATCGATGCAGTAACTAAAACATTTCTCGGACTAACCGTATCCTGTGCTCGTTGCCATCATCATAAATTCGATGCAATCAGTCAGGATGATTATTATGCTTTGTTCGGTATTCTTTCCAACGGTCGCCCTGCACAGAAAGTCATCGATGATCCTTCGGTCTTTAACGAATATAATAATAAACTTACCTCTCTAAAAAAGGAGATTAAGAAAGAATTCGTAAAATCGTGGATGAACATCGATATCGTAAAAAAGTTAAAAACTAGCACTAAAAAAGTATCACCCTCCGATGAAGCTCTCGACTTTCTAATGCCATGGAAAAAACTTAATACTCTTAAAGATAAGGAATTCTCAAAGAAGTGGGGGCGTTTAAAGAAGCAGGTTGAAGAAAGCAAAAACCGGCTTGATTCGCGTCAGCAGAATTCTAACAAAAATTATTGGAAGCTAGGCTTGCAGAAGACTTACACCGAATGGAAAAAGAGTGGAACCGGACTGAACGAATATTCATCGAAAGCAGGGCAATTCTCTCTAAACATTAAAGGCGATGAGATCATACACAATATCATGCCTGCTGGTGTTTACACTAATCTATTAAGCACCAAACAAAATGGCACTCTTTCTTCTCCGCGATTTAAATTTGAAAAAGGCAACCTTTGGATTCGGGTTATCGGAGACAAAGGTTCCACCGTTCGATACTCAGTATGGAATTATCCGAGAAGTGGAACGGTATACCCAAAATCCTCCCCCGATCCTGCTTTAGAAAAGTGGATTCGATTTAAGACTGACTACTGGGCAGAAGAAACTGGGTATATCGAAGTAACCACGAACCGTAATCATCCAGTTGAAGCAGGAAAAGCAGAACGCTCTTGGTTTGGAATAACAGAGGCATTTTATGCCCCTCATGATGAACCTTCTCCAAGAGATGAGGTATCTGAAATTCTCTCTCCATTATTTACCACTTATTTACCACCATCCAACACTGAAGATTTATCAATTCTCTATGAACGGGTAATTAAGAATGCAATCGAAGCTTGGAAAGGTAATTCTATTACGGATGCTCAATCTAGGATTCTTAATTCTTTAATCAAACAAGGGATACTTCCCAACTTACAAAAAGATGTACCAAACAGTAAAAATTCCGTTTTGGAATATCGTAAAATTGAATCCCGGATCAAAGCACCACGCCTAGCTCCAGGATTACTTGATGGAAAACCTTTTGAACAGGTACTATTCGAAAGAGGAAACCACAAGAAGCCAGCGCATAAAGTACCAAGAAGATTTTTGGAAGCGATTGATCCTACCCCCTACCCTAAGGATTCGATTGGTAGATTAGAATTCGCAAAAGATTTGTTGAGGAAAGACAACCCTTTTACCTCCCGAGTTATGGTAAATCGGATTTGGCACCATTTATTTGGCCACGGAATTGTCAGAACTCCAGACAACTTCGGAAGATTGGGAGAAAAACCCTCACACCCGGAACTCCTAGATTTCCTCGCAACCAAATTTCGGAAAGATGGTTGGTCTATTAAAAGTATGATCAAGTTTCTTGTTACTTCCAAAGCTTTTCGGGCATCTTCAAAACCTTCAGAAAAAGCAGAAGAGAGCGATCCGAAAAACTTACTACTTTCTCATGCTAATCTTCGTAGGTTAGAAGCCGAAGCTATTCATGATTCCATGCTTTTAATTTCGGGGAGAATTAAATTAGATAAGGTTGCCGAAGGTAATTCCGAACCCTCTAATAGTGTAAGAAGATCGGTTTACAGACAAATGAAGCGCAATTCTTTAGACCCCTTCTTATCTGTTTTCGATGCCCCAGTTCCCTCCTCAACCAAAGGAAGGCGTGATGTTACAAATGTACCTGCTCAGTCACTTACGCTTATGAATGATCCCTTAGTAATCAGAGCAGCAAGAGAATTTGCAAACTTACACAGGAATGGTGACTTAAAAGAAAGAATAACTATTATGTTTCGAAATTCCCTCGGAAGAAATCCAACTCAAGATGAGATCAAACAATCAATGGATTATTTAACAGTATCGGATCAGGAAAGTGCGAAAGAAAAATATATATTACTAGAATTGAGAAAGAAGAAATTAAACCTAAACCAAGATATTTCTCTCATCGTTGAAAATGCTCGGGACAAATTATTCAAAGACAAAAAATCTTCAAAGGATCCGAAAAAAAAGTATACACTTGATCCAATTCTTAAATGGAATTTTGAAAGCGGACTGACGGATCAAATACTAGGTCTGAAAGCCTACCTCAAAAATGGTGCTACTGTGGAAAATGGTAGATTAATCCTTCGTAAAGGTGGATATGCTGTAACCGATACCTTACCAATAGAGATTACTGAAAGAACACTTTCTGTTTGGGTACAACTTGACAATCTCAATCAACGAGCAGGTGGAGTAATTACCATACAAAGCCAAAATGGTCGTGTTTTTGATTCAATTGTCTTTGCCGAAAAAGAGCCTAGAAAATGGATGGCGGGTAGTAATAGTTTTTCCCGAACAATTCCATTTGCTTCCGCACCCCCAGAAAATCTTGCAGATAGGCAACCAGTTCATATCGCCATTACTTATTCCGCTGATGGAAAAATCACAGGATTTCGCAATGGAAAAATGTACGGCAAACCATACACCACAAGTCTTTATAAGTATCAGAAGAATAAATCTGTACTTACTTTTGGCGTTAGGCACCTCCCTGCTAATCCGCAACGAATGTTACAAGGTAGTATCAGCCTGGCATCTGTTTATGACCGAGCCCTTACTCAAAGTGAAATCAATGCAATCTTTCATCCTGATTCGTATGTAAGCTTGGAGGAAGTAGAAAAGTCTCTATCAACTGAAGACATGAACCTTTACACAAAACTAACTGCACAACGAGATTCTCTAGAAAAAAGACTCCAAGAGCTTGAGGCTACCATTGTTGCAGATAAACCAAAACTTCAAGATCTAGCACTCGCCCTTTTTAATATGAAAGAATTCATTTATTTAAAATAATCTTCCTATGAACAGCCTATTAAGTCGTCGAAAAATGATCACCACCTGCTCGAGTGGGTTTGGTATGCTTGCCCTCCAAGGACTACTGGGGCAAAACCAACTTTCAGCTAAACCGCACTACACTCCAAAGGCTAAAAGCGTAATCTTCTGTTACATGTCCGGCGGAGTTTCACACATAGATACATTTGATCCTAAGCCTACCCTTACAAAATTTGCGGGCCAACCCATGCCGGTTAAGGTCGAGCGTACCCAATTTAATAATAACGGAAATGTTTTCCCCTCTCCCTTCGAATTTAAAAGGTATGGGCAAAGCGGTATTCCGGTTAGCTCAATATTTCCTCGAACTGCAGAGATGATCGACGAAATTGCCGTTATTCGTTCCATGACAAGTAAAGTGAACGAACATGCTCAGGGTAATTATGCGATCCATACTGGGTTTCCTTTCATGGGACATCCCACCGCTGGGGCTTGGATCAATTATGGATTGGGAAACCTCAATCAAAACTTGCCTGGATTTGTTGTTCTACATAGCGGTGGATCGGTTCCACCCCATGGAGGAGTTGGATTATATGGTAGCGGATACTTACCCGCAAATAACCAAGGATCTATTCTACAAGTCGATAAAAATGAACCAATTAATAACATAACGCCAAGAGAATCCATCCTCTCTCAACGTAAAAGGTTAGATTTTCATAAATCCTTCGATCAACAGTTCCTACAAGAGGTCGGACATAATCCACAAGTTGAGGCTGCCATTCAAAATCATGAAGTTGCTTATAAAATGCAGGCTGCAGTTCCCGATTTGTGCGAGATCAAAGGAGAAACTGATGCCACCAAAAAACTATATGGCTTGGATTCTTCAGATACTCAAAAAGCGAGTTATGCAAAGCAGTGTTTACTTGCTCGGAGGTTAGTAGAACGAGGGGTTCGATTTGTTGAATTAAGTTGTTTGACGGAAAAACTTGGTGCAGGTGGGGCAGCTAACCCATGGGATCAGCATGGTGTTTTACAAAAAGGACATTCAGCCATGGCTCACCAAGTGGATCAACCGATAGCCGGTTTACTTCAGGATTTAAAAGTTCGTGGCTTACTTGACGAAACTTTGGTTATCTGGGCAGGTGAGTTCGGACGCACTCCATTCTCGCAAGGATCTGATGGTAGAGACCATAACCCTTATGGGTTCTCAATATGGATGGCGGGCGGAGGTATTAAAGGCGGGACTGTTTATGGATCAACAGATGAATTTGGATATCATGTTACCGAAAACAAGTGTGATTTTTATGATCTCTGGGCAACGGTTCTACATCTTCTAGGGTTAGACCATGAAAACCTGACTTATCGGTACGGTGGTCGTGATTTACGACTCACAGATGTACATGGAAGGATACTAAATCCAATTTTATCTTAGAATTCAAATGTCTTTGCCTAACGAACGGCAAAATTGAATAAAATCATCCGCTTGTCCGGCAAGCCTAGACTGTAACTCTGAGTCAGTTATTCCATTTTCACGGCTTGCTACATTATGAACCGCGGGAACAAATACTCGTTTGGGGAAATTGTACGCATTGCGATATCCGAATACCTGCTGCAAGTGCTCAACGGGGCGCAAGGCCCCGAATTGTCCAGAAGCAATACCGATGTAGCAAATTGGACGGCCTTCAAAACTGTTTGGGTATGGAAGTAAGTCGATAAACAATTTCAACGCACCTGGCATGCTTCCATTGTACTCAGGCACAACAATGACTAAACCTGAGGCACTAAGTATATCCTTGGTGAATTCTAAAACTTTTGCAGGCTTTTCAGTGTAAGCACTTGGGGAAAATGTTTCTGGAGGTAATTCACCAAGCTCGAGCACCTTACTGTTCACTCCTTTATCCTGATAAATTTCATTTAATGCGTGAGAAAATACGGATGATAAACTTCCCTCCCGATTTGTACCTGAAATAATAACCATCATGAGTTTGGACTTTCTATAAAAGACATAAGACTAGAATAATCCCTTCCCACTTTTATGTCAGGATATTCCTGAACTAATTGTTCAGGTGGGCTGAAGAGCATACAATAATCTGCAGTTTTAAGCATTCCTAGGTCATTATAACTGTCTCCTGCTGCAACCACTTCGAAATTTAACTTCTGAAGATACTGCACACTTTTTCTCTTATGATCAGGAAGTCTCAATTTTATATCCTCAATGAGATCATTTTTCACCTCTAGTTCATGACAAAATAAAGTGGGGAAATTTAACTTCCTCATTAACGGTCCGGCAAACTCTCGAAAAGTATCCGAAAGTATAATCAGTTCGTATTTAGAACGTAATTCATTTAGAAAATCAAGTGCCCCTGGCAATGGATCAAGAGACTCAATCACATCCTGTATTTGAGAAAGGGAAAAACCATGCTTATTCAAAATCTCTAATCGGTAACGCATGAGAACCTCATAATCCGGTTCATCACGAGTTGTTCGAGTTAATTCAACTACTCCAGTTTTTTCCGCAAAAGCTATCCAAATCTCGGGAACGAGAACTCCTTCGAGATCCAAACAAACTATACGCATAATAAAATACTTAAGGTAGTGAAGTTTCGCCCATTAAATGACGGTCGCACTCTCGTGCAACTGCACGACCCTCGTTTATTGCCCAAACCACAAGAGACTGCCCCCGCCTCATGTCGCCAGCACTAAAAACTCGATCAATATTCGTTGAAAACTTTCCATATTCAGCCTGAATGTTTGAGCGTGAATCACGTTCTAAACCGAGTTCCTCAGCAATTATATCTTCAGGTCCGAGAAAACCCATTGCTAGAAAAGCAACTTGAGCAGGGATTTCTCTTTCAGAACCAGGAACCTCTATTGGAGAAAATCGGCCATTTTCTTGTTTCCATTCTATTTCGTGAATAAGGACAGCCTTTAGTTTTCCATTTTCGTCCCCAATAAACTTTTTGGTGGCAGTAAGGTAATTCCTAGGGTCAGAACCAAATATTTCTTTCGCTTCTTCTTGGCCATAATCCATCTTATATACCTTTGGCCATTCCGGCCATGGGTTATCATCTGCTCTTTCATCAGGAGGCCGTGGCATAATTTCTAATTGAGTAATACTCTTACAACCATGCCTTAGTGAGGTACCAACACAATCTGTTCCTGTATCCCCTCCGCCAATTACCACTGCATCCTTACCCTTGGCTGCAGTTTCAAAAGCGGTGACATCCTTTAATTCTAATAGACCTTGGGTATTCTTGGTTAAGAAATCCATTGCAAAATGGACACCTTCAAGCTCCCTGCCTTCGATTGGGAGGTCGCGTGGTTTAGTTGCACCACAACAAAGAATTACCGAGTCAAATTCTTCAATGAGTTGTTTTGCAGGCAAGTCCTTTCCTACCTCCGTAGAAACAACAAATTCAATGCCCTCTTGAGTAAGTAAATCAACTCTTCGTTGGACATACTTTTTATCTAACTTCATATTAGGGATTCCGTAGACTAATAAGCCTCCTATTCGGTCTGCTCTTTCATAAACTGTAACTGAATGACCAGCCTTATTAAGTTGATCAGCTGCCGCTAGACCCGCAGGCCCAGAACCAACTACCGCAACTTTTTTCCCAGATCTTGACTTAGGGGGATTTGGTTGCACCCATCCTTCCTTGAACCCTTTATCAATAATTGCACACTCGATACTCTTAATAGTCACAGGGGGTTCGATCACTCCGAGAACACATGACCCCTCACAAGGTGCAGGACAAACCCTCCCTGTAAATTCTGGAAAATTATTAGTCTTGTGCAATCGATCTAAAGCATCTCGCCATTTATTTTGGTAGACCAAATCATTCCATTCTGGAATAAGATTATTAACCGGGCAGCCACTTGCCATATTACTAATGGTCATCCCCGTATGGCAATATGGTGTTCCACAATCCATACAACGGGAGCCCTGCTCTTTCAACTTATCTTCTTGAAAGTCTTCGTGAATCTCATCCCAATCTTTTACACGATCGAGAGGTGCTCGATCAGGAATTGGGGATCTGCTATGCTCTAAAAATCCGGTAGGTTTACCCATGATAAATGTTTATATTTTTAATTTGTATTAATTGTTCAATGCCCTGCCGCTACATTTTCTTCAAACGCGGCCTGAGCGGCTTCGTCGCCTTGCAACCCCCGTTCTTCACCCTTCTTTAAAGCGTGCAATACTCTCTCATAGTCTTCGGGCAGAATTTTTAAAAATTTACTGGAAAAGTCATCCCAGTTAACAAGTATTTGCTCACCTCTCTTAGATTCAGTGTAAGCAACATGTTTTGAAATTAATTCTTTAACTTCAAGAATTTCTTCATCTTCACATTCGACAAGAGGGTAAATTTTTACCATTTCACGATTTAAGCGCTTACTAACAAAATCTCCGTCTTCATCTAAAATGTAAGCAACTCCACCGGACATACCGGCTCCGAAATTTCGACCAGTTTTTCCTAGGCAAAGAACTCGCCCCCCAGTCATATACTCACAACCATGATCGCCAACTCCCTCAACTACTGCAGAAACACCTGAGTTTCGAACACAGAATCTTTCGCCCGCAACTCCTGCTATGTATGCTTCGCCGCCAGTCGCACCGTAAAAACAGACATTTCCTGTGATGATATTCTCATGTGCAATAAAAGCAGCATCTTTAGGTGGACGAACAACAATTTTCGCTCCTGACAATCCTTTGCCACAGTAATCGTTAGTATCACCTTCAACTTTAAATGTCATACCTTTTGGACAAAATGCTCCCAAACTTTGTCCAGCAGAACCACTCAGGTTCACCTTAATAGAATCTTCAGGTAACCCTTCAGATCCATATTTCCTCGATAGCTCAGCTCCAGTAATTGTACCAACAACACGGTCAGTATTGACGATAGGCAGATTGATTGAAACCCGAGTTCCGTTTTCAATAGCAGGTTGAGCAGATTTAAGAATCTCTCTAATATCGAGTGATCGTTCGAGTAAATGATCTTGCTTCATTTGGCAATATGTTCCCACTTCAGGTCCGACATCTGGCCGATATAGAATTTTGGAGTAATCTAAACCCTTTGCCTTCCAATGATCTACTGCATTACGCAATTCCAATTTATCCACGCGTCCAACCATTTCGTTAATTGTACGAAATCCAAGTTTTGCCATAGTTTCACGGACTTCTTCAGCGATAAAATTCATAAAATTAACCACTGCATCTGCCCCACCGGCAAACTTTTCACGAAGACGGGGATCTTGAGTAGCAATTCCAACCGGACAGGTATTTTTATGACAGACTCTCATCATCAAACACCCAAGTGTAACTAAAGGTGCAGTAGCAAAACCAAACTCTTCCGCACCAAGTAAGCAAGCAATTGCAACATCACGTCCGGTTTTTAATTGTCCATCTGTTTCCAAGACCACTCGACTACGTAAATCATTCAACAAAAGTGTTTGGTTTGTCTCAGCGACACCTAATTCCCAAGGAGCACCCGCGTGCTGAATAGAGGAACGTGGTGAAGCACCAGTTCCACCATCATAACCTGAAACTAAAATTACATCAGCCTTAGCCTTGGCAACGCCAGCTGCCACCGTTCCTACTCCGACTTCAGAGACAAGCTTAACATTGACCCGTGCATGAATGTTCGAATTCTTAAGATCATGAATTAGCTCAGCGAGATCTTCGATCGAATAAATATCATGATGAGGAGGAGGCGAAATCAAACCCACACCAGGAGTAGTACCACGAGTCTTAGCTATAGGCGGAAGAACTTTATGCCCTGGTAGCTCTCCACCTTCTCCAGGTTTAGCTCCTTGAACAATTTTAATTTGTATTTCATCGGAGTTGACAAGGTAGTAACTTGTAACTCCAAATCTTCCACTTGCGACTTGTTTTATTGCTGATCTACGCGAATCACCATCTGTATCAGGTGTGAAACGATCAAGGTCTTCCCCACCCTCACCGGTATTAGATTTCCCCCCGAGTCGATTCATCGCAATAGCCAAGCTTTCATGAGCTTCTTTGGAAATGGAACCATAGGACATGGCGCCTGTCTTAAATCTTTTGACGATTTCAGAGGCAGGTTCAACTTCTTCCAATGGGATTTCATTTTGATCCCCAAATTGGAAATCCATCAAACCCCTCAAAGTAAATAACTCTCTGGATTGATCATTTACAGCAGTCGAATATTCGCTAAAAACTTCGTAGTCTCCAAGCCTCGTAGCTTTTTGTAATTTATGGATGGTGGTCGGATTGAATAGATGTTTTTCACCCGTTGCTCTCCATTGATAAACTCCACCAGGATCCAAAGGTAAAGAACGTTCATCTGGTCGAGGTGCAAAAGCAAAACCGTGCCGATAACGGGCTTCTGCAGCAATAGCATCAATTCCGATTCCTTCTACCCTGGTAGCAGTTTTGGTAAAATATTTATCAATGAATAATTGATTTAATCCAATGGATTCGAAAATCTGAGCTCCTCGGTAAGACGCCACTGTGGAAATTCCCATTTTAGACATAGTCTTAATAACACCGTTTAAATTTGCTTTTAGAAAGTGCTTACAAGCAATGGCGGGATCTCCTTGGATATCTCCAGTGGTAATCATATGGCGAACCGTTTGAAGAGCTAAATATGGATTAACAAGATCGGCACCGTAACCGATTAAAAGTGCAAAATGTTGCACCTCACGGGGCTCACCTGACTCGACTACAAGGGATACCTTCGTCCTTGTTCCATTTCGGGTGAGGTGGTGGTGGAGGCCAGAACATGCTAATAAAGCAGGAATGGCGGCAAGGTCGGGCGACAGGTCACGATCAGAAAGGATTAAAATGTTAACTCCTTCAATAATTGCTTCATCTGCTTTTCTAAATAATTCTTCTAGCGCAATTTCAAGATCTTCCCCGTGAAGTCTTTTATTATTAGGCTTAAAAAGAATTGGTAGAGTTGAGGACATAAAGCCTGAAGGCAGCTTCCCCCTAAGTTGGGTAATCTGCATGTCGTCAATCAAAGGTGAGTCATACTTAATCAACCGGCAACTCTTGGGACCAGGATTTGTTAAATTACCCTCTGAGCCAATAAAGCTAATAGAGGCTGTAACCAATTCTTCTCTAATTGGATCTATAGGTGGATTGGTTACTTGAGCAAATAATTGTTTAAAATAATTGTAAAGTGATTGAGATTTATCAGAAAGAACAGCAAGCGGGGAATCATTGCCCATTGATCCGAGTGGTTGCTTACCGGATTGAGCACTTGGACCTATCAAAAAACGCAAATCTTCAAATGTGTAACCAAATGCTTTTTGTTTTTCTATAATATCTGCAAAATCATCCACACCTTGAGATTGTGGTAAGGGTAAAGAATTGGAGTTAACCATCGATTCCTTCAACCACTCTCCGTAAGGCTCTTCTTGGGCAACAGATTTTTTCAACTCGGTATCATCAATAATTCTACCCTGATCCATATCAATCAAAAACATCCTTCCGGGCTCAAGCCTTCCTTTTTTGATAACCTTTGAAGGATCTATTGAAGATAGAACCCCCACTTCTGAAGCTAATATTACCTTATCATCGCTAGTAACATAATAACGGGATGGCCTTAATCCGTTTCGGTCCAAAACAGCACCAATTTGAGTTCCGTCGGAGAATGCGATGGATGCAGGTCCATCCCAAGGTTCCATAACGCAGGCATGGAATTCATAGAAGTCTCTTTTGAATTGAGGCATGTCCTGGTGTTTTTCCCAAGGCTCTGGAATCATCATCATCATGGCATGGGGCAAACTACGGCCTGAGAGAATCAAAAATTCTAAACAATTATCAAATTTCTGGGAATCTGAGCCATCTTCTCGAATAATAGGTAATAGTTTTTTAACATCATCGCCAAACACATCGCTAGCAAGTTGCATTTGGCGGGCGTATAACCAATTTTCATTTCCTCTGACGGTATTTATTTCCCCATTATGACACAAATACCTAAAAGGCTGAGCTCGGTGCCAGCTTGGGAAAGTATTTGTCGAGAACCTTGAATGAGTTAAAGCAAGTGCAGACTCCATTAAAGGGTTGCTGAGGTCTGGGAAATAATCTGTCAGTTGCACTGTTGTTAACATTCCCTTGTAAGTCATAGTTTTTGAAGAAAACGAACTTACATGAAAACTAACATCAGGGTCACCCGAGCTGAAGCGAAGCCGGTGGCTGATGATTCTACGGACTAAGTATAGTTTTCTTTCGAATGGAAGACCTTTTTCAATACTGTTGGGTCTTTTAACAAATAATTGCTCCATTTTAGGTTCGCACTCAAAAGAAGCTTTTCCGAGTATCTCACTTTTAACAGGGACTTTACGCCACCCTAATAATTCAAGCCCCTCTTCCGAAAGTACCTCGGCAATAATATTTTTTTCGTGGGTGTATAATTCTGGTTCTTTTGAAAGATAAATGAAAGCTGCACCATAATCTCCTTCGTCTGGCAGATGAAGAGAAACTTCCTCCGCACAAGCTTGCGACAAAAACTTATGGGGCAACTGAATAAATATACCTGCACCATCTCCAGTAATTGGATCACAACCACAACCACCGCGATGATCAAGATTAACGCAAATCTCAAGTGCACCTTGTACAATGTCGTGGGACCGCCTTCCCTTCATATCGACAATTAAACCGATACCGCAATTTTCATGTTCATTAGCTGGGTCATAAAGACCTTGTTTTGGGATATGTGTCATAAAAGTAATTTTAAAAGATGAATAAACCTTTATATACCATTGTTCATGGTCTTCAAGCAAAGGAACGATCTATTTTGCGTGTTGGAATTTTTCGGTCAAGGCTATTAGCAATATTTTAATATTCCTCGATTTTTCTAAAAAGATCAGATTTTAGAAGTTTGCTGTTAGATTCAAGACTTTGAATCAAACGCATATTGCTCTTTAAAATTAATGAACGAACTGGAAATACTGATTTAACATCAAGCCCAGTTGTATGCCGAAAAAAAAAGTATAGAATTCTTATAAAAATAAAATTTTTCAATGTATGGTAACAAGTTATTTTTCGGTGATCGACAAAATCAGCGTTATGCCAATAACCCTTATTATTAATTAGATTTAGCATTAACGGTATAGACCGTTTTATTTGATTTTTAGAAAAGCAATCCCAAAAGAAAAAGCTGCAAATTAAATCAAACTTGTGGTCAGAATTAAAATACTCAATAGGGATATTCTTAATTTCAACACGAAACCTGTCCCCACAAGGTATTAAATTGTAAATTGATTCCGCCATCCTTTTAGAAGACTCAATGACGACAACCTCACAGGAGTTATTTTCCTTCAATAAGAACTCTAAAAATTTCCCTCTTCCCTCACCTAAAAGTAAAATTTTGCCAGAGGATCTTAAAACTTGTGGAAATAATGTTCTGTGAAAATTTAGTTTTTCTCCAAAACATAATTTTTCTCCCAACGAATAATAGGGAGCTATATAATCAAAATTTACAGACAAAAGAGGAAAATAAAAAAGTTAATGGAATGATCCAGAATATCTGATCGAGAAAAACCCGTCGATCATCATAACAGAGGTTGGATTTGAAAACTATTATAGGTATGCAAGAAATGCTTACGAAATTTGCTACGGTGAATAGAGTTAGCCCAAGTAGGAATATTCCCAATAAAACTAAAATGAATAATATGATTTCAACCTTATCAATTACTGGTTCAGTCAATGTCAAATCACAATGGGCATACTTTAAGTTTTTTACCGCCAAACAGTTACCCAAAAAAATAACGCAAAGCATGACAGGAAAACACGCAAACGAATAATCATAATACTCTAAATGTAGAAAAGGATAAATTGAGCATCCGAGAGATAGAATTATGGAAGTACGAAAAGATTTTAATATGGTTTTTTTTAATTTCTCATTCTCAAATATGCTTAGACCCTGATTCAAAATTACTAGAAACAAAAGTGCCAATGAACAGTAAATCTCTATTTTTTTTAGATAGAATCCTGTTAGTGCGATAATAGAAATAAAAAGGATGAACCAAACAATACAGAATTCAAAAGCTTTTTTTTTAAGTATCAAATGTCTTTGTTGTAATTTTTTTTTAAGAAAAATATTATTATTATCCAAAAAACGATCGGCACTGTAAGCCAACCAAACACTCGAAAAGAGAATTAGTTCAAATATTAAAGGTATTTTAAGGCTTAACTCGCGTTCAAGGAGTTTATTCCAAAACAGAACAACCAAAGGAGCATCAAGCCCAAAAATATTAATTTTTCGAAAAAAAAATAAAAGTAAATCTACAATCTTTTTTAATATCACCTTGGAATTGCTATTTGAATAATTTTTATTTAGATAAATAATTATGAATATAAAAACTTACCTTAAACCGCATTGCGGATGGAGCATGGGTGTCCGTGCTATAATGGAAAAATATTCTCTCGATTATGAGGATTTAGACATAATCAACAACCAAGAAATATATGCTGAAATGGTAGAAAAATCTGGACAACCACTTTCACCTTGTGTCGAAGTTAATGGGATTATGCTCGCCGATGTCAGTGGCGAAGAAGTAGAAAATTATCTTTTATCTAATAAACTCGTCAAAGAATCAAATAACGAGGCGAGTGCACCAATCAATTCTCCTTGCTCTGATGAAGAGCATGAAAGGCAAGCAAAAGAAGCACAGGAAGGTTCACCTGTACGCTTTTTTTAATTTTATTCCCTCAACATTTAAATAAATATGACATACGTAGTTACTGAAAAATGCGTAGACTGTAAGTTCACAACCTGTGTTTCGGTTTGTCCCGTTGATGCGTTTCATGAACTGCCAGACCGCTTATACATAAATCCGGAAACATGTATTGATTGCAATGCATGCATGGATGAATGCCCCGTAGAAGCAATTCTTCCAGATATGGATGTACCAGATGAATTACAAGAATGGATCAGCTTAAACGAAGATGCTGAAAATCATCCTCAGATTGTTGGTCAAAAAGATGCACTAAAAGGTCCAAAGTGCGTTGACCCTAACGCTGATCAATAATTAATAAACGAGGGTAGAACCCTCCCATTATGTAAACCGACTCAATCTAGTAAATAGTTTGAAAATTGATTGTTGTTTGTTTTTTTTCAAATTTGACTTATTCTTCTTAAGGACTATAAGAATTGTTTACAATTTATAAAATTCAATACTATGAAAATAAGAATTACCGCATGCGACATCGGAGTTAAGCAAAAAAGTACTGATATCATCGACCTTGAGAAAGGAAAGAGGGATTACACTTTGTACTTCTTTAAATCTCCAACACTATCTAAAACGCGTTTAGGTTTGCACGAAGCATCACCTGGAGACTGTATACTTATCGCACCTGGTTTCCCTCATCACATTAAAAGCAAAGGTGAACAGTGGACATACGATGCTATTTCTTTTAAAGGTTCAGATGCTTCAAGATTGGTTAATCAAATCCCAATTGAAACCAACGAAGTTCATTCTCCCCTTCAATCCTACTTCATAGATTCACTTTTAGAAAAGATAGCTAAAGAATGTCGGGCTCTCGATATGCATTGGGAACGAGTTATCGCAAGTACGCTTGATGAATTACTTACAAAAATCGTTCGTTTCTCAAAACAGGATTTTGTTTTATCAATGCCAGATCACTCTCAAAAATTGCGTGAATTGAGAATGGAAGTTCACGAAACATTTCATCTTCCGTGGACTATCAAAAAGATGTCCGACAAACTAAAGTTAAGCTCAAGCAGGTTTGCATCACTATACAAACAAGAATTTAGAACTAGCCCAACAGAGGACTTAATTAAAACTAGAATTGAGCAGGCTAAGAAAATGCTCTCCACCACTAAAGTCAGTGTAAAACAAGTTTCGGTTGCCTGTGGTTTTGAAAGTGTCCACTATTTTCACAGAGCTTTTAAGAAGAGAATTGATATAACTCCCAAGCACTACCAAAACTTTAAATTGTCAATGAAAGGCTCTATCCCGGTAGAGGAAAAACCTTTTACGTTAGATGGACTCTCTTTGGATTCAGACTTTTCTGGAACCATTGAGATAATTGATGGTGAAATTTTCCTACATGGAAGCGATACACCTTTATCTGATTTTCTTGGCTATCAGCTTTCAGTCCTTAAGGATAAACCCTTTCTAAACTTTATCTCCCAAGAGGACATTGAAATTGCCAAAGAGGCGGTTAACAGCATCGTCGAAGGTAGAAATGTTATTGATGTTGCAGTTAATCTCTCTGGCAAAGCAGGTAGCCCATTAAGAGTTGAATTTACCGCCATATCCAAGGGAAACACTTTGTTTTGGTTTATGAAAAAAGCGTTTATTGATGATTAGTGATAAAGGATAAAGGCTAATCGATACTAAACTTCCTAACCAAATAGTAACACCTAGGGACTCCAACTAAAGTTACCAGGGCCATTGCCATCTATCTTCTTTTCATTGCTATCGTTGATAGCAAACCTCAAATTTTCCAAATTGGAACAATAACAGCGAAAAGATTTATTAATTTTAATTTCCTTAGACCACCCATTGGATAGGTTCTTAAAGTCACGGGGTGCCCCATCACCTTCATCATCGATGATAAGAAGTTCAGTTTCTCCGCTAATATTTAAGCGAAGGGTAAATATACTATTTGTAAATTCCTCAGTCTGGCTAATATCCCTTTGAGACTTCTCCTCTAATATTTCGTTAATTTGTGAATCTGCAGGATTTAAATTAGTTTCAGAATTATCCCCTGAAAAAATTGCGACTAAAATGCCAACGATCACAAAAAATAAAACCAATCCAATTAAAACTAATAAAAGAGGCTTAGATAAATTTTCGTTGGTGGATTTTGGATTGCTTGTTTTAATCTTATTTGAGGTTGAATAATCAACACTATCTTTAGAGTCACCTTTAGTAATTGAGCCAAGTGATTTTCGAGATACTTTTCTAGGACTAGCACCTAATTCAGTATCTAGATCAAAGACGATAGCCTCTTGATCTAAATCTAAAAAACGGGCATACAATTTAACGAAGCCACGAAGATAAACATCCGGAATACTTAAATCAAAATTTCCGGCCTCGAATGCCGATAGATAGTCGCCTCGAATTTTCGTACTTTCTGATGCTTCACGAATTGAAATACCTTTTCTGTTTCTTGCTTCCTCTAACTTTTGACCTATTGCCATATTTAAATATTAACCTTTATCTCTTCTGCCTATTTGGCAAGCTGAGATTTACTTTTTTCTTATTACAAGTCCATTAAAATCTCTCGACCTTGTCCAGCAACATCTGGCCCGACTAAACCACGATCCTCCAAATCATCCATAATACGGGCCGCTCTATTGTAACCGATACTTAGTTTCCTTTGCAAATTAGATGTTGAGGCTCGTTTGGTGGATCGAATGACTTCAATTGCTTTCCTTGTCATCGGATCATCGTCTGAATCCTCACTACCACCCAATACATCATCTTCTCCGGCTGATTCTATTTGATCCCTTACCTCTTCAATAATTTGTGGAGGCCCATTAATTTTTAAAAATTCTACAATTCCATTAATTTCGTCATCGCTAACAAACGCACCTTGGGCTCTTGTGAAAGTCGAACTTCCAGGCGGTATGAATAGCATATCTCCCTTACCTATAAGCGCTTCAGCTCCTTTACCATCTAATATTGTCTGGCTATCTCTGTAGGATGCTACACGAAATGAAATTCGACTCGGTAGATTTGCTTTAATTACCCCGGTTATAACATTAACGGAAGGTCGTTGCGTAGCTATGATAAGATGAATACCGGCTGCCCTGGCCAATTGCGCAAGCCTTGCAATACCCGTTTCAACATCAGCCTGCGCAACCATCATTAAATCAGCCAACTCATCTATAATGCAGACAATATAGGGTAATTTGTTTTCTGGAATTTCTAAGGCATCGTCATCTCTTGGCACTTGAACAGATGTCAATGCAGCTCTTTCTTCTGGTGTCATTTCCGCGTCAAGTAACTGCGCTTTCTCTTTTTCGGCCTTATCTTTAAGGATTTTAGCATTAAATCCAGCTATATTTCTTACTCCAATTTTGGAAAAGATTTGGTAGCGCCTCTCCATTTCTATTAATAACCATTTTAATGCTCCAGGCACTTTTTTGGGCTCAGTTACAACAGGAATTAGCATATGAGGTAAATCATTATATACCTTCATTTCAACAATTTTGGGATCTACCATTATGAAACGAACATCCTCAGGACTAGAATGGTAACAAAGGGATGCAATAATTGCGTTAATACAAACTGTTTTACCAGACCCTGTAGAGCCTGCAACTAGAAGGTGGGGCATTTTCGTCAAATCAGCTACTAATGGCCTACCACTAGCTTCCTTTCCTAAGACTATAGGAATTTCAGCCCCTGCTTCATGCCATGCTTTAGACTGAAGAATCTCCTTCATGCATACAGGCATGGGTATTGCATTAGGGACTTCAATACCAACACAGCCCTTTCCGGGCACAGGTGCAAGGATGCGCACGCTCTCAGCTCTCAATGCCATAGCTAAGTTTTTATCTAAATTCGCAATTTTTTCTACACGTACACCTGCTGCGGGATGTAAGTCATAACGCGTAATTACTGGACCTGTATGCACTTCTCCCATTTCAACTTCAATTTTAAACTCTTTCAAAGTATCTTGTAATCTCTTTGCCTTCAAAATATGGTCTTCATCCCTTATAGCTTCTTCTTCAGGAGGATCCATTAGCAGGTCCATTGAGGGAAAATGATAATCTCCTTTTCTTTCAGGAAATAATTCGTTCGCTTTTTCAGTTTTTGCGGCACGAACAACCTTAAAACCTTCCATTCCGCTTGTTGAGGAGTCAATAACCTCTAAATTTGCAGGTTTTGTAATCGGATCAGAAAATTCTTGTGCATCAATTTCTTCGCTACTTTCAGATACAGAATCTATCTCATTCAACTCATCGGACTTTACTTCTTCAATTATTTTGGGCTCTTTTTTTGATTTATTTTCTTTTTTTACATTTTCAGAAATCCCGGAGGAAGAGTTGGCAATTTTAGATACATCACCGAATAATAAGTCATCACTTGCTTTTTTATTAGAAAATCTAAAAAGCCATTTTGGTAGCCAAGACTCAACTTTCGAGGAATCTGAAGAGATAGGTAAATCAGTTGGTGGGGATTTTTTTTCAGA
>JABGWZ010000052.1 GCA_018675995.1 Opitutia bacterium
TGTATTGGAAGCGTGCGTTAAAAATAAAGTTAAACGATTAATTTATTCATCTTCTGCTTCAGTTTATGGGGATGCGAGTGAGGTTCCTATGACAGAATCTCACCCCTTTAATAACAAGAATTTTTATGGAGCTACTAAAATTGCTGGTGAAGCAATGTGCCGGGCTTTTTACGATCGTTACGACTTAGATTATGTAGGTCTTCGGTATATGAATGTATATGGACCTCATCAGGATCAAACAGCTGCATATACAGGAGTGATTCCGATTATGCTAAATAAAATTGATGCAAATGAAGCTCCTACAATCAATGGTGATGGTTCGCAGGCTTATGATTTCATCGATGTGAGAGATGTTGCTCGTTGTAATATTTTGGCACTCAAATCTTCTGCAACCGATAAATTTTATAATGTGGGTACCGGTGTGCAGACAAGTATCGCACAGTTGTGTGATAAAATTTTAGAACTTAGAAAATCAAACCTTAAAGTTTCATACAATCCATATTCTGAAGATGATGCCCGCAGAATGGTTCAAAATCGAATAGGGTGTCCTAGAAAAGCCAACGAAGATTTAGGGTTTGAATATGAAATTAACCTAGAAAAAGGACTAGAAGACTTAATTTCCTGGCGGGAAGCCAACTAGTGAAAGTACCAATAGCGCGGACAAGTCTAACTTTGCAGGAAAAGCAAAGTGTACTTGAACCACTGCATTCTGGCTGGTTAGTTCAGGGACCTAAAGTTAAGAATTTTGAAGAACAATGGTCGGCTTTTACCAAAGCAGATCATTCGATTGCAGTAACTTCCTGTACCAGCGCATTACATTTATCATTAGCCGCACTTGAATTCGGTCCTGAAGATGAAGCAATCGTTCCAGCTTTTACATGGGTATCAACTGCTAATGTGATTGAGCATCTCGGAGGTAAAGTTGTTTTTTGCGACATCAAACTTGATACCTTTAATATTGATATTGAGTTGGTTGAATCAAAGATAACTGAGAAGACTAAAGTAATTCTACCGGTACATTTATTTGGTCTTTCAGTGGATATGGTTTCCATCGTAAAGTTGGCTAAAAAATACAATCTATTGATAGTAGAAGATGCCGCTTGTGGTTTTGGGTCTATGTATCATGGAAACCATGTCGGGACTTTCGGTAATGCTGGTTGCTTTTCCTTTCACCCAAGGAAAGCCATCACTACTGGCGAGGGTGGAATGGTAACAACAAATGATGCCACACTTGCTGAAAAAATAAGAAGGCTGCGCGATCACGGAGCTGCAATGACTGATCTTCAGAGGCACAATGGAGCTCGTCCTTATCTTTTGGCTGACCATCCAGTTGCTGGATACAATCAAAGGATGACAGATTTGCAGGGATCATTGGGCTCAGCTCAAATGGATCGGGCTGATGATATTGTTTTTGAACGGCGTCGCATTGCACAAAAATATGACAATGCTTTTGAAAATCTTGACTGGTTGAAAACTCCACTAAATAAGATTGGTTACGAGCATGGTTATCAAAGTTATGCCTGTCTTTTTGAACCAGAAGTAATTAACGAGAATTCAGTATCACGAATCAATGTTATGCGTAATGCCTGGATGGATAAGCTTCAAAAAGATGGAGTATCGACGCGACCCGCCACTCATGCAGTTCATATGCTGAGCTACTACAAGGAAAAATATGGAATTAAGCCTGTGGGTTTTCCTAATGCATACGCTGCCGACCAATGTAGTATATCCCTCCCTTTGTTTCATGGCATGAAAGAAGATGAACAGAATTTCGTGATCGATAAAGTACTTGAATTTGAACTCTAATGTGTGGGATCGTTGGACAAATTAATTTAGATGGAGGGCCAGTTTCCTCTGCCGTGCTAAAGCGAATGACTGATTCAATTATTCATCGAGGACCGGATGGAGAAGGGCAGTGGGTTGAGGGAAGTATTGGTTTTGGCCACAGGAGGTTAGCTATTATTGACACGAGCTCGGCAGGGAAACAACCAATGATATCTGCGGATCATCGTTTTGTTCTCACATATAATGGCGAAGTTTATAACTTTCGTGAACTTAGAACTGAACTTGAAGCGAAAGGCTATCAATTTAATTCGCAAACCGACAGTGAAGTTGTTCTTTCTGCCCTTGCAGAATGGGGTGAAGGTGCCTTCATGAAATTTAATGGCATGTTTGCTTTAGCTCTTTGGGACCGAAAAGAGAAAGTACTTCTTCTTGGCCGCGACCGGTACGGTATTAAACCACTTTATTATTCACATAAAGAGCAAACATTTCTTTTTGGATCTGAACAAAAAGCAATCTTTGAACAGCCTTCTTTCGATCGTAAAATAAACAAAAAAGCGTTGTTGGAATATTTTACATTCCAAAACATTTTCACTGATCAAACATTGACCCAAGGTGTAAGCATTTTGCCGGCCGGACACTTCGCAAAACTTTCTTTAAACCAAGTTAACCCTCGTTTAGTAAAAACCTGCTACTGGGATTTAAAATTTACTGAACCTGACAAGCCTGCTGCTAAGGAAGAGTATGTTGAAGAGCTTGACCGATTATTTAAGCAGGCCGTTCGTCGACAACTTGTAAGTGATGTTGAACTTGGTGCTTACCTTAGCGGGGGTATGGATTCAGGTTCGATTACTGCAATTGCATCTCAATCTTTTGATTATTTAAAATCATTTACCTGCGGCTTTGATCTGAGTTCGGCATCTGGCCTGGAAGCATGTTTTGATGAAAGGTCAACGGCTGAGGCACTCTCACATGCATTCAAAACCGAACATTATGAAGTAGTTCTTAAGGCAGGTGATATGGAGAGATGTCTTCCGTTATTGGCTTTGCATTTGGAGGAACCGAGAGTGGGACAGAGCTACCCAAATTTTTATGCGGCCAAACTAGCGAGTAAATTTGTTAAGGTAGTATTATCAGGTGCAGGTGGAGATGAGCTTTTTGCCGGTTATCCATGGAGGTATTTTAGGACGATGGTAAACGATAATTTTGAGGATTATATCGATAAGTATTATCTTTATTGGCAAAGATTAGTTAGTAACTCCGACCTTAAAGAACTGTTTTCACCCATTTGGAATGATGTGAAAGATGTATGGACAAGAGATATATTCAGGGATGTATTTCTCACTCATGATCAGTCATTGGAAAGACCTGAGGATTACATAAATCACTCGCTTTATTTTGAAGCAAAAACCTTTCTTCATGGATTACTTACGGTTGAAGATAAACTTAGTATGGCTCATGGGCTTGAAAACAGAGTTCCGTTTTTAGATAATGACTTGACTGAATTTGCAATGAAATGTCCAGTATCTCTCAAATTGAAAAATTTCAGCGAAGTTGTTCGGATAAATGAAAATGCGGTAGGGGATAAACAATCCCAATTTTTTAAGCAAACACAAGATGGTAAACAAATTTTGAGAGAAGTGATGAATAGAATTATTCCTAAGGAAGTTTCTGATGCGAAGAAACAGGGTTTTTCCGGTCCTGATGCAAGTTGGTTTAAAGGAGAAAGCATAGAATTTGTTAAACGAAAAATTCTGCAAAAAAATGCCAGAATCTATTCTTTATTTGATCGCAAAACAGTAAGTCGATTGGTTGATGAACATCTTTCCGGAAAAACTAACCGAAGGTTATTGATTTGGTCATTACTTAATTTGGAGGCAATCCTCGAGGCTGATATGCTACAAGTATAATGGAAAGAGAAGATTATAAAAAGATGATGCGAGAAATTTCTCGGGAAGAATTTCTTTCATCAGATATGACTAATTTCTTTGTGTTGAAGAGTTTTTCTGACACTGCAACTGAGCAACAAACCAGCGATGCATTTACTGATAAGTGGGGAGCCTACGAGGAAACCTCTAAAAAAGAAATTTGGTATAAGATGCAAAAAGACTGGTACTTGAGACTTTATGGATTTGCCTCAGAGACAGAATTTGCCAATTTTCTCCAGTCCAAAAAAGTTATCTTTGATGCCGGTTGCGGTTTAGGGTATAAATCTGAATGGTTTGCATCTTTAGCTCCTGAATCCTTAGTTATTGGAATAGACTATTCGGATGCAGTCAGAATTGCTGCAGAGAATTATTCTTCACAAGCCAACTTACTTTTTGCTCAAGGCGATATTGCAAATACTCCCTTCCAGAATGGAACTATAGATTATGTGAGTTGTGATCAGGTGATCATGCATACCCAAAACCCAGACGAAACTTTTAAGGAACTCGTTCGAATAACAAATTCTCTGAGTGGGGAATTTTCCTGTTATTTCTATGCAAAAAAAGCTTTACCAAGAGAGTTGCTTGACGATCACTTTCGATCTGCATGTTCGGAGATGTCTAAGGAAGAACTCTGGGATATGTCTAAGCAGTTAACAGATTTCGGGAAAAGCTTAAGTGAATTGAATGTCACTTTAGATGTTCCAGATATACCTGCATTAAATATTAAAGGTGGTTCCTATGAGTTACAACGTTTCTTGTATTGGAATTTTCTCAAGTGCTTTTGGAATGAAGATCTTGGTCGTGAAACATCCATTGTAACCAATTACGATTGGTACAGCCCAAGTAATGCCAGGAGGTATAGTAAGGAAGAAGTGCTTGATTTGATTGAAGATAATGAATTGGAGGTAATTCATTTCCATCATGAGGAAGCGTGTTACAGTGGGCGTTTCGTTAAGCCACCTTTGCAAACTAAATGAATGACATGATGCCCGAGCATTCTAAAGAAACTCATCTTTTTGAAAAAATCACATCTTTGCTTAAGTCGCTACGTAATGGTGTAAGTGAGAAATGGAAAAGAACTTTGCCGGTTGGTGATTATTTCGTTGATCGGTGGGAAAAAGCCCGCGAACTTGGATTTGGTAAGGGTGCAAGTATTTACGACTCAGCGATTGTAATCGGCGATGTTAAAGTCGGAGAAGAAAGCTGGATCGGTCCAAATGTTATGCTCGATGGATCGGGTGGCCTTGAAATTGGGAGCTGGTGCTCTATTTCGGCTGGAGTTCAAGTTTATTCCCATGATTCAGTGAAATGGGCGTTAAGTGGAGGAAAAGCTGGCATGGATCGCAAACCTACAAAAATCGGTTCACGCTGTTACATTGGACCAAATGTAGTCGTGGCAAAGGGGGTAATTATTGGAGAGGGCACCGTTGTAGGGGCGAATAGTGTTGTGCTTGAGGATATACCAGCTAATTCAAAGGCGTTTGGAAATCCTTGTAAGGTACACTCATATTTGAATGAATAAGGAATTCTCTAAATTTCTTTTTTGAAAAATCTCATCAGCGAGGAAGAAATACAAATATGCTCAAGGTGTATTTATGACGAGCGTGTATCGTCTATCGAATTTGATGCGAATGGTGAATGTAATTACTGTAAACAAATTGATTCATTATCTAAACAATATGGCACGGGTGAGCCAAAGGGAGAGCAAGAGTTACTCCGTATATTTGACAAAATTAAACGAAGTGGTGCGGGCAAAAAATATGACTGTGCAATTGGTGTCAGTGGAGGAACTGATTCGTCATACATGCTCTACTTGGCTAAGAAACATGGACTTCGTCCATTGGCAGTTCATTATGATAATACCTGGAATACATCGATTGCCACGCAGAATATTCGAAAGGTTTTATCTGCCTTGGATATCGATCTTTATACTCATGCTGTCGATAACAAGGAAGCGGACGACATCTTTCGTTCGTTCTTTCAAGCTGGAGTCGCCGAAATTGAAGCTTCGACAGATTTAGCTTTGGCAGAAACTATTTATCGGGCAGCATGGAAATATGGGATTAAGTATGTACTCGAAGGACATTCTTTCATAACAGAA
>JABGWZ010000078.1 GCA_018675995.1 Opitutia bacterium
GATGGGTGCGATCGTAACTGAATATAATTTAAATGATCAAACCGTATCTGGAATGAGGATCAAGGATTTGCCTGTTTTCTCAGTTCAATACCACCCCGAAGCATCCCCGGGCCCGAACGATGCAAATCATCTTTTCCAAGCATTTCATCAGTTGGTTACGGACACTAAAAGTATTTCTAAATAAGTAACCAACTCAGAAAGACTGAAGTCGAGAAGTTGGGCTAAAAAATTTAAATTGCCGAAACCATTCGGTTTAGAATACTCCGGAACAATATGAAATGCGGAATAGTCCATGATTTAATTTTTGAAAAACATGAAACTGGTTTAGGGCACCCTGAACAAAAGAAAAGAGCATCCTGTATTTTTGAAAAAATAGGGAAGGCTAATCTTTCAAAACAAACAGAAAATATTTCAATTAGAGATTGTTCCTTCAGGGAATTATCCCTTGTTCATAAACCGCATTACCTCCAATCCTCCAAAAAAGAAATTGAAAATGGGCTCAGGACTCTAAGTACCGGAGACACATCAATCTGCGAACAAACTTGGAAGGTGGCTTCCATGGCAACCGGGGGAATTCTCAATGCAGTGGAAAAAGTACTCGATGGTAAACTCAACAATGCATTCTGTATTACTCGGCCGCCAGGGCATCATGCAAGCAAAGGAAAAGGGATGGGGTTCTGCCTGTTCAATCATGTCGCAATTGCCGCCCGGTATGCTCAAGAAGTGCTTGGTGTTGGTAAAGTCTTAATTGTTGACTGGGATGTTCATCATGGAAATGGAACCCAGGATATTTTTTATGAAGACGATTCCGTTTTCTTTTTTAGCACTCATCAGTCGCCGTGGTATCCAGGTACAGGTAGCAGAGAGGAAACAGGCACTGGAAAAGGTTTGGGAAATACCTTAAATTTGCCCTTTCCATCTGGATCGGGCCAAAAAGAAATTGTCGACTATGCCTTTGGCTCAGAACTTCCAAAAAAAATGGTTCAGTTTAAACCTGAACTCATATTAATCTCTGCGGGTTTTGATTCCAGAATAGATGATCCACTTGGCCAATTTAAATTAACAGACCAGGACTTTTTCACCCTAACTAAAATCATTTTAGACATCGCCAAGGATTACGGAGACAGCAGAGTTATTTCGATATTGGAGGGCGGATATAACCTAGAAGGACTAGCCTCTGCAAGTGTTTCACATCTCCAGTCTTACATTCACGAAAATTCGTAATTTTAAAATTATTTGAAAAAATAACTCCGTTCATTGGACAATTTTAGAAAAATGGACTATGTTAAAATTATTCAAAAATTCAGTCGTTTAGAAAGTTCTGCACCTTCGTCATATTTATTAATTATACCCACAAAGGAAGGCACTAGCAGACCGGAAATCGTAAAATTTTATAAATGCCGTTCTTACGGCATTTTTTTTGTTTTATAATAAATTATCGCATTTCTACATATCGAGTTACTTGACTCTTAAGAATGAAACTTATAGCAAATAAATATGTTACGCGGTATTTCTCCTCTTCTTAGTCCAAAATTGCTCGAAACGCTTTATCGCATGGGTCACCATGACGAAATTATTTTTGGAGATGCCCATTTTCCAGGAGAAAGTTGTAATGAAAATATTATCCGGGCGGATGGGTTGCGGATTGATGACCTATTGGATGCAGTTCTTCCTCTTTTTGTTCTCGATCATGTAATTAAACAACCAGTTATGATGATGGGGCCGTTACCCGAAGATAAAGCGAATCAAAAAATTGCTGCAGACTACCAAGCAGTTCATGATGGGTATGATGCAATTGTCAAAAAACATTACCCTGACACCGCCCCAATTGCACAGGTTGATAAATATGATTTTTATGATCAAACCCGCAAAGCGTTTGCTGTAGTAATGACCGGTGATACCCGGATTTATGCAAACCTAATATTGGCCAAAGGCGTAACCACTTGGTGAGCCTTTGACTTAAAAATTTACCCTCTCGATTTCCCTCCGGAAATATTCACCGTCGTTCCGTGAATGTAAGAAGCACGATCGGAAGCAAGAAAAACAACTAAATCCGCAACTTCTGATAATTTACCACTCCTACCTAAGGGAATGGATGATGTACTACCATATTTCTTACGAAGTTCATCCGCAGAAATTCCACGGGTGTATGCAAGGGATTCTTCATAAGCTGGACTCCTCATTGATGTAGTCTCCATAATCCCCGGACCGACCCCGACCACGCGAACACCCTGCCTCCCTAATTCCTTAGACCAAGACCTAGTCATATTCTGGTTAGCCGCTTTTGTTGCCGCATACACGCTTTGCCCTTCGCTTCCTTCCATCCCTGACTCAGATGTCATATTGATCACTACACCGCCCTTACCAGATGAAAGCATAGCCCGTGCTGCTGCCTGAGCACATAAAAACTGCCCTTTTACATTCACCGCAAATACTTTATCCCAAATTTCCTCGGTTAACTCCTCCTTGCCTGCGGGATCAACCAACAGCCTAGGAACATTGATTCCCGCATTGTTAACCAGAACATCAACTTGTCCGAATTTGTCCACTGCGGTTTGAACCATGGCCTCGACATCTGCCTTAGAAGTAACATCGCAACGGGCAAAAATAGCTTCTCCTGGTCCAACCTCATTGACTTCCAGTACGGCCTTTTGCCCAATATCCTCCGCAAAATCACCAATCACCACTTTCGCACCCACCTCGACAAATCCCTTCGCAACGGAAAGTCCGATGCCGGCAGCACCTCCAGTAATAATGACCACTTTTTCTGTTAAATTCGTCCAACTCATAATATATTATTTAATTAAATTTAAAGGGTAAAAAGCTTGGTAACCAACATAAAGAGCTTCCTCCACTTTCCTAGACCATTGTTCTCCATTCTCAGAAAGAACTTGGGCTCCCTTCGTTAAAGCATGGGCTGCCAAACCTTCCAATTTTGCAGCCGCATCTATAAACGCCTGTGAACTGACCTCCACATAGGGTAAGTCAGGTAATTCAGTAAATGCGAAAAATGAACCAAAGGGTTGGGTGCTTTCCACTTTCTCCATCATATCGGTAACATAATTCAATCCACAGACACCTTTTACCATCCAGTCAAAATTTACTGGATTCTTGGCCTGCACCACCATGTCATCTGAATGTGGCTCTGATGTGTTAGTTAAAAACCAAGGAACATTGGAACCGCAAATTTGATGACGCGAGACATAATGTGCCTGCCTAGATAAAATCGGTACTTCCAAATCGCCATCGATAAAATTAACCGCGGCTGAACGGGCAAGCTGGCATTCAATAGTCTGGTAACTGGACACAGCATCATTACCAGAACCGGCAATAAAAACATCAGTGAAACTGGATTCAGGGGAAAGAGCGACCAACCCAAATTCATCAACCGACTGATTAGGAGAATAAACCTGAGTCCCCTTGAGTAGAGATTTTAAATAGGCCCTTAATCGTTCACTGTTTTCATCAAAACCCAAAAACGCAACCATAGGATTCTCTGCAAGTCCGTTATTACGAACAGGGTTGTTCGGCCCGACATTATGATGCATAGAAAGTATTTGCGAATCCGCTTCCTCCTGGAAATTATCAAAGGTTTCTGCGACACCAATAGGCATCTTAATAGTAAGTCCAGGATCCGCCGCACCGGCATAGCTGTTTAAATTCCCTCCATTCTCAATAATAGCACAGGCCTGATCGTAACTTTCCTGAGATGCATAATTGGTCCAAATAACATTTGGTTTTCCAAACTCAGTTAACTTCGAAACAATTGCTGGATCATTACGGTCAATTAATTCAACCCTCGTACCCCGTTTCCTTAAATCGAGAATTAATGCATATCGATCCATCTCAGCCAGTTTTGCAGGAGAGCCAGTAATGTATACCACTTTTGGTAACTCATCATCAGGCACGCTGGCCACGATTGTCAAATTGATCATGGCCATCCGTGCGGTACCGGACAAGTACGCAAGAATCGAGCGGGGGGGAACACCATATACAAATTCCCCTTGCTCATTGAAGGTAAAAATATGTTTGTTTGTTCCAAAATTACAGGCAAAAGGTTCAGCATGAGCCAGGGAAACAAGACTGGTGTTTTCCCGAGGTTCCACCCGGTTGAAAAGATTACCAAATCCTTGGGCTCGTATAAATGATGGAGCCACTCCTGGTACTGCATTAAACCGTCTTAAACCACCAAGATATTGATAAGAATACCCAAGTGCTGCCAAAACGCCTGAATCCGTAGGCTCAAAATTCAAAGGATCAATCGGTTCACTGGCATGACCAGGGGTAATCACCACAATCTCACCAGCCTTAAAATCAGAATCTGCCGGAGCCTGGATAATCATTTGCAATGTCTCATGCCCTAGAGCTACCTTATCAACACCGGACGGAACCCGTGCATGTGAATCAAACTGACGGATAGCTTTCGCATCTGATGCACAACGACAATTGCCAAAACTGGCGAGTACGAAATCATTTTCAGTGGTTACGGATTCAGGTAATTCGACAGACAAAAGTTCAATTTTGTCGGGCCCAGTTAAGAAAACACCCTTATGAATTTCGCCCGATTCTTTTAATAATGTTTTCGTCCGTTCCTGTAATGATGTGGTCATGGCTGGTTACTGATTAAAATTCTGAGCTAAAGAATATCGCATATTTGCTATGCTCTATCCATACCCTGATCAATTAAATCGAAAATAAAAGGCAAATTAAATTCCTTCTCGATTACGGTGAACAAGTTCACCGGTGGTCGGGTTTGAAGTCAACTGATGACCAGGCAACGGCATAATTCGCTCATGAATTGCATCTATCATCCAGGACGGCTGAGGAAAATAATCCTCCTCCACTTCCGCACAGGGAGTAATCCAATTTCTTGAACCCACCACCACTGGGGGGGAATCCAAATCATCGAATGCTAACTGGCTAATATTTGAAGCAATATCCTGCATAACTGAACCACGGGCACAGGCGTCTGAAGACAAAAGCACCTTACCAGTCTTACGCACCGATTCAATTAACGGATCATAATCCAATGGGTTGATTGACCGACAATCAAAAACATCACAAGTGATACCATATTTTTGCTCAAGTATGTCGGCTGCTTCTAACGCACGATACATGGTCGCACCCACAGTGATCAAAGTAATATCTTTTCCTGTTCTTCTCTTAGCAGGAAGCCCGAAAGGAATTTCATAGTACTCAGCAGGCACTTCCTTTTCAAAAAGTTCACCAATATCATAAAGCCTTTGACTCTCGAAAAAGATTACCGGATCGCTCCCGGCTAAAGCGGTGTTAAGCATTCCTTTCGCATCATAAGGTGTGCAAGGGAAAACAACCTGAAGGCCAGGAATATGATTCACGAGAGCACTCCAATCCTGAGAATGCTGAGCTCCATATTTAGATCCAACTGAGACCCTAAGAACAACAGGCATTTCAAGAATACAAGCTGACATACTTTGCCACTTGGCCAATTGATTAAAAATCTCATCTCCTGCACGCCCCATAAAGTCACAATACATAAGCTCGACTAATGCACGCCCCCCTTCCAAGGCATATCCCACCGCACTGCCAACAATGGCCGCTTCTGAAATAGGTGAATTAAATAACCGGTGGTAAGGAAGGGATTCAGTCAACCCACGATAACAGGCAAACGCTCCTCCCCAATCACGGTTTTCCTCACCATAAGCTACTAATGTGGAATCATTTTGAAAACGATGAAATGCAGCCTCAAAAATTGCATCTCGGTACTGATAAACCTTGTTCTTGGATACAGGTTTGCCATCAATTATCCCGGCTCTTGATTTTTTGGCCAAGGCTTGTACCCTAGGGTTTTCAGCTGCCGCCAAGGTTAATTCCGGTTCCCGAGTAGGGTCGTAATTATCAACTTTTCTTTTAGAAAACATTAAACCTCCAATTTTCTCGGAAGCGAGCCTGGGAGAAACCTCCAAATCCGAAGCCAACCGACAGGCCTGTGTCATTGCCTTGGTGATATTGGCTTGCTTCTCTTCAATTGCATCCTCGGTGAGCATACCTGAATCAATTAATTCTTTGGCATACGCATTGATTGGATCGATTGCCTGCCAGGCTTCCACCTCTTCTTTTAGACGGTAGGAAGATGCATCGGAGGGCGAGTGCCCGGAATATCGGTAAGTAATGGTTTCAAGTAAAACTGGACCGTCCCCATTTTCAATTAATGCTTTCTTTCGTTTAATTGCATCGACAACTGCTAATGGATTGTATCCATCCACCCGCTCGGCATGCATTGATTGAGGATTTACGCCGGCTCCAACACGGGCAAGGTAATCAAAAGCCATAGTTTCCCCAGCAGTCTGGCCACCCATACCATAGAAATTATTCATGAAATTAAAAATGATCGGTAGACCACCTTTCATTCCGTTTTCCCAAAGTTCATGAAACTGGCGCATTGATGCAAAGTTCATTGCTTCCCAAGTTGGACCGCATCCCATTGATGCATCTCCCACATTAGAGATAACAATACCATCCTTCCGGTTTACCTTCTTAAAAAGTGCAGCTCCCATCGCAATATCTGCTGAACCGCCAACAATTGCATTGTTGGGCAAAATTCCAAAAGGAGGAAAGAATGCATGCATTGATCCGCCTAGGCCCCTGTTAAAACCGTTTTCACGGCCAAAAATTTCCGCCAGTGCACCGTACAGTAAAAAATTTCTGGCTAAATCCTTGACCGATTCCGAACCTTCTTTTTCCACTACGCGATAACAGTCACCCCCAAGAAAATTTTCCATAATTTCGATCAGGGACTGGTCATCCAATTTTCGAATTGCGGACATTCCCTTTGCCAATATCTCACCATGAGAACGGTGGGAACCAAGAATATGATCATCTATACCGAGAAGGAAAGCCTGTCCGACTGAGGATGCTTCCTGACCAATTGAAAGGTGTGCTGGTCCCTTATGGTCGTATTCTATTCCTTCATAAGAACCCTGGGTTTTTATGGATTGAAGCATATTTTCAAACACGCGAATAAGGAGCATGTCTTCATACATACCCACCAAAGCTTCAGCCCCATAGGCTTCTTTCTCCTTGGCAATATCTTGCTTGTATTGATTGAGTGGAATTTCAGCAAACCGAATGGTACCGGCTTTACGTTCTTCTGCGGGCTCTACTATTTGTGACTTTGGCATATCAAAAGGTGTTGGGTTCTAATAAAAAAAGTTAGCGGACTGCCATAAAGACATCCTTCATTATTTCAGAGGTAGTTGGATGCGGGAAAACAATTTCCTCAATTTCCTCTTCGCGCAATTCAGTTTCCAACATAGCGACGGCACCAAAGATCATTTCTGAGCAGGCTCCCCCGACCATATGAACTCCGAGTAGACGATTTGTATCCGCATCCAGCACGACTTTACACATCCCCTGTTCGCCGGGGTTTTCTGCAATATAACGGGCATTAATCGCCATCGGAATCTTACCGGTTTTTACCTTAAATCCACGATCAATGGCTTCTTCCTTGGTCAAGCCAACAACTGCGACCTCAGGACTGGTGTAAACCACTGCAGGCATAGTATCATGACGCATTTGATCTTTTTGTCCGGTAATATTATGAACAACTACTTCAGCCATCCGACTTGCAGCATGAGCAAGCCACGCCTGCCCTGTAACATCACCAGCAGCCCATACTCCAGGCAAATTAGTGGCACCCCTTGGGTCGACCTTAACTCCACCCCGTGGGTCAAAATCTAACCCAATATCCTCCAA
>JABGWZ010000070.1 GCA_018675995.1 Opitutia bacterium
CTATACGATTCCAACTTTGATAAGCAAGGATTTGTTTATTGGCTAATCAGGTAACTACTCCCAAATCCCCATTGCCCAAATTTTTTTACGGGGGCTAATCGATATAGCGATAACGGATCGGAATTATTACTGACCCCCTCCCCCCCATGTTGTTGTCAGTTTGTTGTCAGTTTTTTTGCTAAAATATGCCTAAAGTTACAATTCAGCACAAATCCTAGTTTTTAAACAATATGAACAATTAAACTTCAATAATAAGCCTCAATCCTTTTATTTACCTAGGATTGCAAGCTATTGCAAAAGAGTGCCCGAGGAGGGACTTGAACCCTCACGCCATTACTGGCAACGGATTTTAAGTCCGCAGCGTCTACCATTCCGCCACTCGGGCATGTGAAGAATGCCACTTATATTCGGTCAAAGAAAAAAAATCGAGTAAATTATAAATTTCCTTATAACAAAAATAATCAAACTGTTTTGTTTATAAAACAATTCTCAACACAGAATTATTAAACCAAAAGCTTGCATTCGTAAAATTACTATGGTTCATAACTATTATGAATAAAGTTCTCATTGTTGATGATGAAGAGTCAATTCTCAAAGGAATTAAGCTCAACTTGGGAAGAACTTTTGATTTAACTTTAGCAAATAGCCCAGAGGAGGCATTAGATATAATTTCGAAAGATAATACTTTCGAAGTCATTGTTTCTGATATGAGAATGCCAGGAATGGATGGAGCAAAAATGCTGAGAAGAATAAAAGATTCTCATCCTGAGATAATGACCATTTTACTTACCGGTCATGCTGACTTTGAATTTGGGGGTTCACAGGCACTGCAGTCTGGATTCCTGTTCAAAATTTTAATTAAACCATGCCCTCCGCAACAATTATCTGCCGCTATAAAACTGGCAATTGAAGCGAAAGATGAGAACAATGAAGAAAACGAAAAAGCCCCTGATACAATTCTTTAGTCCCCCAGTATGCTAACTTATTTTATTCGATTCTTCACTAACTGGCTGATTCCATTTTTTAGGTGCAAACTCACCAGACGCGGCTTTAACGCGCAATTTTTTCTCCTCTCGCTCCAGCCTTCTCTTGCGCTCCGACTCGGATTGAAAGATTTTCAAGATAACAAAACCGGCGGCAAGAACGACTAGAATAATAATTTCTGATATCATTCTATTACCTTATTTCTGATTGCACTGATTTCTCGCCCTCGTTTACCAACGCACGCCATGAAGTAACCATGAGGAAAAATCCGAGTATGATCATTGCAGATGCGGTTCCCCCCATCAATGTCGCAACTCCAAATTTTTGCACCATAATAGCAAGTGCTGTCATTGGCATAACAATCATCACAATTGCAGGGAAAAGAGCAAATCCGTAGCTTACCTTGCTTGCTTTTAGAAACACAACAAATGTAAGCAGGGCAAGTGCAGCAAGTAGTTGATTAGTCGCACCAAAAAGTGGCCAAATTGCTTTCCATGCGGGCTGAAGTGAACCGTCAACACCAGGGAATTGTTGAAAAATCAAAAGGGCAGGCAATAATAAAGCAAGCAAGGTTCCGAGATAGCGGCTGGCTTCGTTATGCCAATTAAATAATTCTTCGATCAAAAAACGGGTCAGTCGAGTACAGGTGTCTAAAGTGGTTAGCAAAAAGGTACTGATTGCAAGCATGGCAAATTCAGCACCCAAAGATGTTGGAACTCCCAGCGAATTAAAAAACTTGGCAGCTCCAGCTGCAAAAATACCAACCGGAGTGCCACCCGCTTCTCGCTCACCAACTGTGAGAACTGCAACACAGCCCATTGCAAATACTGCAAGAACCCCTTCCACCAGCATTCCCCCATAGCTGATCCGCCGAACATCGCTTTCCTTTTGGATCTGCTTGGAAGTTGTCCCACTCGAAACAATGCTATGGAATCCACTACATGCCCCGCAAGCAACTGTAATAAAAAGAAATGGCATAAGCATGCCCAATTTGTCTGACTCCCAACCTGTAAAGGCTGGCAATTGAATGGTCTCATCGGCAATAAGCATTCCTACAAGTCCAAGCCCAAGAATAGCATAGAGAAATCCGGCACTCAAAAAGTCACGTGGTTGGAGAAGTAAACCAACCGGCAAAACAGCAGCTACAAAACAATATGCTAAAGTTGCATATACCCAAAAGTCTTTCCCCATCTCAATCATTGGGAAATAATGCCCCACAGCAAGACCTGCAAATGTCAAAGGAAAGAAAATTAAAGCCAATTTACCCAGCGAAAATGCTTTACTCCTCATTAAAAAGCCAAATATAACAGCCACCAAAATAAACCAACCGGAAGCCGTTGCCACAGCAGGCTGCTTGGCAAATGTATTTGCAGTCAAATCAAGAAAAACAATGATCACATAGACTAGGGCAAGAATCACAAAGAGCATGAATAACTTGCCTGCCCCTTCCCCGACCAATCCACGCATGGTATCTGCAATTGACTTCCCACCATTTCGAACTGACATCAGAGTGCTGCCAAAGTCATGCACTCCGCCAACTAAAATAGCCCCGATTAAAATCCAAATCCAGGTTGGGCCCCAGCCAAAGTACATTGCGGCCAAAATGGGCCCAACAATCGGACCGGCACCGGCAATAGAAGAAAAATGATGACCAAAAAGAACAGATGCACGGGTCGGAGAATAATCAACTCCGTCCTCTTTTTCTACCGCAGGTGTGGGTATGCTGTCATTAAGTTTACACTTTCGACTAAGGAAAGATCCGTAATATCGGTATGCCAAGTAACAAACCAGGCAACTTGAAATAAGAATTAAAGCGAGCATATGTAGAACCATTGAAGAACTATATAATTATTGGCAAGAACAGATAAAATTCCAGCGAAGTTTTTAGATCCGTATTTTACTCTTTAAATTATTGCCTTCCCTCTTTTCAAAACTAGATCTGCAAAAAGATATTGAATTGCATAATCGGTTCAAAATTATTAGGTATATTTTTAGGTGAAAAATATTTTGTGTAGAGTTCTTTCGGGGATAATTCTTTTGTTATTTCCTTTTTCTATATGCATTGGATCACTTAATAATGGGTTAGTCGCCTGGTATCCTCTAGACGGAAATGCAACGGATATGTCTACGAATTCAAATCACGGAACAATTAACGGTGCTTCTCCAACAACCGACCGACATGGCTTGTCAAACCTGGCACTTTTATTTGACGGGAGTAATGACTATATTGAAGCGGCTTACAGCTCGGCTATTTCAAATTCAAACTTTTCATATTCCATCTGGGCAATGCCAACACAGACTACATCAGATCATGGGAGTCCAATAACATTTCGAGAAAATGGAAAAGGTTTCAATCTCTACAAAAACACGGATAATACATGGTCATATTGGATCGGAAATGGTGGATGGGTCACCATTGGAAATCAATCCATCACACTATCCTGGACAGCACTCGCGTTCACTTACGATGGCACGAACTTAAAAGCTTATCAAAATGGATCTTTGGTTGCATCAACCACCGGCTCATTTCTGTTAAACCAAACAAGACCGCTGAGGATTGGGGCGGGGGCAACTGAAAGTAACAATCCAAATTATTACTTTAATGGATCTGTGGACGAAGTCCGAATTTACAACCGTTCTCTTTCTGCATCTGAAATTTCATCACTTTATACGATCGAAAACACAGCACCCAATTCACCACCCACGGATTTAAATTCAACCAATTCTATCACATTTCCAGAAAACTCTAACATTGGATCAATTATCGGGCAATTCACTGCGACCGGGATAAGCAACCAATCCACTTTGACATACTCCTTAGTGAACCATGGTCCGATTCGAGAATCTGACCTCCTGGGTTGGTTTAAGTTCGACGAAGGCTCTGGGAGCACATCAGAGAATTTAGGCACACAAGGATCCGATGCCACTTTGGTAAACTCCGCAACCTTCTCAACAAGTGAAAAGAAATTTGGTAATTCATCACTGCATATTCCAAGTTCAAATTCTGGTGCCTATGCCAGGCTAAATACTACGATTTCGCTTGGAGGAAATTCAAATTCCAATAACTATTCCATTAGCACATGGTTTAAAGAATTATATCCCGCAACATCCTGGAGAACACTGCTCCGTGGGTCCAGTTCCAATCACCAGGTAATGGTAAATCATTCAAATAACCGTCTTGGAGTATACAACCACAGTCATGGTGGATTTATTGATTCGGGTTATGACCTGCCCCCTTCAGTCTCAGTTAGCTCGTGGCAGCATGTTGCGGCATCCTTTAACGGATCAAATACCAAAATATATGTCGATGGAAACTTTGTAGGAACCTCCCAAAGTTCCCCGGGAAACAATGTTTATGCTATCGGGAATTATCAGGGAGGTGGTCAAAGGTTTGCAAAATATTTAGATGATTTTCGTGTTTACGGAGTAACTCTCTCGGCTAATGAAGTATCCCAGATTTTTTCAAACGGTCAGGGTGATTTAAATGTAAACTACAACTCATTTTTTACTATGGAATCAAACGGAACATTAAAAACTGCAGTTCCATTTGACTTCGAAACAAATGCAACCACTTATCAAATAACCGTCCGGGTGACTGATGAATTAAATGCATTCACCGATGGTAACTTTACCATTACCCTGACAAATGTGGTTGAAGATCAGGATGGAGACGGAATTGAAAATCACCTTGATCCAGATGATGACAATGACGGATTTACAGATATTCAGGAAGCACAGGCAGGTACGAACCCAGAAAGTAATACGAGTAAGCCAAATATTGATTTTGGATTGATTGGCTGGTGGAGATTTGATGAAACAAGTGGAACCACCGCTCAGGACTCATCCGGTAATTCCTACAATGCCACCCTTTTCAATGCGGGTAGCGGATCAACAAGTTGGACTACCGGAAAGCTAAATGGTGCATTACTACTTGATGGCTCCAATGATTATCTTGCCATTAACACCCTGCACTACACCGCACAAAGTGAAATCCCTGCAGTCTCCCTTTCGGCATGGATAAAAACTGGAAAATCCTCACAAGGATATATCATTAGCTATGATAGGAGTGAATTCTGGCGGCTAAGTGTGGGGGGGGATTCCAATAACGGAAAACTTTTTTTTGCCACTAGAGATCCTCAGGATGTTGCAGATCAATACAGTCAAATTTCAGTTAATGACAATACATGGAAACATGTTGCTGTTTCCTATGACTCCAATTCATCCACCAAATATTTCTTTATCAATGGATCCCTTGACAGTTCCCATGTTGTTTATGGAAACCGACCAATTGGCTCAAAAAACTTAACCCGGTACGGAACAATCGGCACAACCAATGAAGATACTTCATACAACAACGGAGGTACAAGGGGAGGTTTTTTCCAGGGTAAAATTGATGACCTACGCCTCTATAATCGAAAACTCTCAGCCTCTGAAGTCACACAAATATACAACCTTCCAGGTTCAGATTATGATGGGGATTCGTACACATATACAGAAGAAATTTCTGCCGGAACAGATCCATTTGATTCAACCAAATCACCTGCTCTTAGCCAGGGACTTCTTGCATGGTATCCATTTGAAGGCAATGCATCTGACATGTCAGGGAACAATCGAAACGGAACACTGACTGGCAATCCAACTTTTGCAAATGCCACACAGGGACAAGCACTTAGCATGGATGGAGTAGATGACTTCATGGATATAGCCCATGACAGTGCAATCGACCCCCGTCGAGTATTTACTTATTCCTTCTGGTTTAATTCAACATCTCAGAGCAAAACATGGACACCTGTTCTATTTAAGGGAAATAGCAGTGGACAAAGAACCTATGCATTCTGGCTAAACAGCGGAACTAAAAAAATCCACCCAGTAACCGTGGATGCTTCCGGTCAATACGATGCGGATTCATCAAATAATTTTTGGTCCCATAACCAATGGTATGCCGTGACCACGGTCATGGATAGAAACTCAGGATTTTTAAAACTCTATTCAAACGGCCAGTTAATAACAAATACCACCATTCCTCAGGCGGATACGGTTTCTAATTCCAACGCTCTCAGACTTGGATGGGGATATGAGTCAAACAGTGATTATGTAAGATTTCATGGATTGATTGATAATCTACGCCTTTACAACCGGGCACTTTCTGCGACTGATATCAGTCGTTTATATGCTCACGAGTCCATTGTGCACAGTAACAATACTGCACCCCATTCCCTCGCTCCTATTTCTAATCTTAGTATGATTGAGAATTCATCCATTGCTGAAATCATTGGACAATTCTATGCCACGGACCCTGATCAGGGATCCACAATAACCTATCAGCTAGTAAGTGGTGCTGGAGATTCCAATAATTTCCTGTTTTCCCTCGAATCGAATGGTAGCCTAAAAAATGCCGTTTTATTTGATTTCGAGACAAATGCATTCACTTACTCAATTCGCGTACAGGCAAAGGATGAATACAATGCAACGGTTGAAGGAAATTTCACCGTCTCACTACTCAACCAAGTCGAGGACCTCGATAACGATGGCACTGAGGACCACTTCGATTCGGACGATGATGGGGATGGATTTTCGGACTCGGTTGAAATTGCATACGGTTCCACCCCACGCGATTCAAACTCGGTTGCCAATCAAGCCCCCAATTCACTCGTCCTAAATTCTTCAGGCTTTCAGGAAAACCAGCCAGCAGGTACAATTGCTGGCACCCTCACCGCGAGCGATCCGGATAACGGAGATACCCTTTCCATTCAACTGGTTAACGGTACCGGGAGCGGTTCAAATTCACTATTTAACCTACTTTCCAACGGAGCCCTAAGGACCACAGTTCCCTTTGACTTCGAGACAAATTCTACATCCTTCCCCATCCGTGCTCGGGTTACGGATCAGCATGGTGCATACATCGAAAACAATTTCACCATCTCCCTACTCAACCAAGTCGAGGACCTCGATAACGATGGCACTGAGGACCACTTCGATTCGGACGATGATGGGGATGGATTTTCGGACTC
>JABGWZ010000208.1 GCA_018675995.1 Opitutia bacterium
ACCTCATCCAATCCAGCTAACGGTTCTGCCACGATCGATCAACTAACCGGTTCTTGGGCTTACACTCCTCAGGCAAACTTCTTCGGTTCTGACTCTTTTTCTGTTTCCATAACTGATGATCTTGGTCATTCATCTAACCAGCCAATTTCCCTTACCGTTTCCCCAATTAATGATTTACCCTTCAACTTAAAATTAAGTAATAACCAATTACACGAAAATTCATCACTTAATACATTGGTTGGGGTCTTGAGTGCTGAGGATATGGAATCTAACCAATCGATTAATTTTTCAACTGCTGAAGGTAACGGTGATAAACATAACCATCTTTTCAACATTGACCGTAACGGAACTCTGAGAACTTCCTCAGTTCTTGACTTTGAAAGTAACCAAACTTTACAGATTAGAATAAAAGCAACTGACATAAACGGTGGTGAAGTTGTCAAAACATTTGAAATCAATGTGCTCAATGTTGTTGAAGACTTTGATAACGATGGAATTGAAAACTACTTTGATTTTGACGATGACAACGATTCTTTCAGTGACACTGAAGAAATTGCATACGGGTCAGATCCGTTAAACCCAAATTCGGTTGCAAACCAGGCCCCAACAGAAATTTTAATTTCCAATAATTCATTTTATGAAAGCCAGGCAATCGGACTTTTCATCGGTAAACTTTTTGCAGTAGACCCTGATGATAATGCCACACACACATTTTCATTTGTCGATGGAAACAATTCATCACAAAACCAATTATTTGAAATTGACTCGAACCATTCTCTTCGAACGAAGACCCTCTTTAAATTCATCAAAGATCAAGATAATTTCAAAATCCGAATTAAGGTACTTGACCAATTCAATGCTTCCTTCGAGCAAGATTTACATATCAAAATCCTGAAAGATGAAAGTCAGGGCATTAGAATCGGCAAACCAATAGTTTCCATGGATGTAAATGGAAGAACCACCCTTGTTTGTCCAGTTTTAAATGAAGGGAACGAATCTCTTCCAACTGTTGAATATTTAATTTCGGAAACAGAAGGATTTTTTAATATTGCATATACAGTTGGAACAATTTTCGATCAAAATTCTGTAATTGGTTCATTATTTAAACTAGATGAAAATAAAACATACTTCGCAAGAGCCAAGACTTCCCACAAAGGAAGGACAATTATTAGCGAATCCACTCAATTCAGTACTAGTTCTATTTCTACATTTAATTGGTGGAGTATATTTGAAGAAAATCAAGCTGGTTGGCGAAATTCTGATTGGCTTGGTACTTTCCTACCCCATGAAAGTGGTTGGATATACCATCATAGCATAGGCTGGTTATACGCACACCCAAGTCAAGAAGATGATTTTTGGTTTTGGTCACAGGAATACAACTGGATTTGGACAAAAAAAGGAATTTACCCGTTTCTTTATCGAAACAATTCTTCGAATTGGTTGTACTTGCTTGGTGTAAAAGATGGAAAAGCGATCTTCCACGACTACTCGATTGAACTTGGAATTTAAATAGACCTACCGCAGTTTGCGGTTTTTAACGGTGGGACTCTGACTAGAAAATGAGATATTTAGAGTGTTAATTCCGATTTTCATACTATTAGGAAAACCTACTTATGATACGATTACACTTAAACTCATCGGGTCGTTGAACAAGATTTGGTGAAGTGAATTATTATGAAATTTCATATTCTTCTATTGAAAAATCTTAATCATATTGTCCCTACATTTTTTTGTTATAAAATTTGTATTCATTGCCCATAAGTCTGCCGGATCAAGTCTGATCGTCTTGCCCGTTTTGTATGTAATATACCAAATTTGATTTTGATTCTTTTTACTCACATTTTCCGTACGTATCTCGATAGATTTGACTTTTGAATAGTCAAATCCATATACCCTCTGGACAAACCAAAACCCTGTGTAATGTACAATACCCTTTTCTGTAAATTCTATATGGTCTTCACTTAATGTAGGAATCATAACAATTCCTACGACAAACCCTAATATGGCATATATTAATCCTTTTTGCTTATTTTTCTTTAAATATATAGCGATCCCATAAACAATTATTAAAATTGTTACAGCTAAAGCTGAATATGGATATGTCGATGGCCAATTTATTATCATTAATTTTTTTCTCTTAACATCGAGTCCAGTTTAACCGGTCTGCCAGGGCGTGAAGTTCATCAACTTTTAATCTAGCTTTTTGTGGGTGAATGTGGGGCACAGGAAAAACTTCATATTCTCATCTCCTTCTCAGTTTTAATTTCCAAAAGATTAGGAACATTGCTACAAACAAGACTCTCGTAACTCCCAATATTATTGTTAAATTACATAATTGGATTAGTTGTCAATCCAAGGATTGTAGGTGCTAATAATTTTTTCGCAGACATACCCGCATTTTAGCCGGTCTGTCGGGGACGTGCAACTCCACTAGCAATGGAGGCTTCAAGTTAAATTACCCCTCAAGAAGGCAGATGATAATTGCAAATCGTGAAAAACATAACCGATTCGCGACAAATATAGCTACAGAATAAATATTTTCATTAACTACAACCCCATCTAGCAAAGTAAATTCCCTAAGTAAGTTTCCTTTGCTATTACGAAATTATTCATTAAATTAGATTAATGAATAAGATATGTTTTTTTAATTCCTTACTCCTGTTCATTACTTCTGTAACCTACTCAATCAGAGGACCACAGGACACTTGGTATTTAGATCGTGAAGTAGGCATATCCGAATTACCGGGATTTTATCACCCCCGTGGGTTGGATATTCTACCAAACGGAATTACCTTTATCGCAGACACTAATAATCACGGAATATCCATAGTTGATCAAAATGGAACTTTTTTGAAAAGATGGGGAGTACAAGGTTCCGGAGACGGACAACTTAACTCACCTTATGACCTAGAGGTCACACCGAATGAAGTATATGTGGTCGATCAATCCAACCACCGAATTCAAGTATTTGACCATAACGGCACATTTAAAAGGAAATGGGGTTCTTATGGGACTGCTAACGGACAATTTCGAACGCCAAGAGCCATTGCAGTCGACTACAATGGCTCATCTGTATCAGAGGTATTTGTTGCAGATTGGGATAATCATAAGGTACAAATCTTTGATGAAAACGGAACATACAAAAGATCCATTGGTAGTTATGGAAGCGCCAACGAACATATTCAATATGCCTCTGGAGTAGAAATTGGACCAGATAATTTAGTCTACATTTCTTCTAGAAATCAGCAAAAAATAAAAGTTTTCGAACACAACGGCACCTATGTCCGTTCCTTCAATACAAACGGGTACCCTTGGCATTTAGCTTTTCACGGAGACAATATTGCCGTTTCTATGTATGACCATCATAAGAATCAGGTATTTGACAAAAACGGCACACTGCTAACCACAATTGGTGCATCTGCCAGTTCCGAAACGGGCAAATTCTACCATAACCTCGGTATCGCATACGATAGTTCCGGAGAATTACATGTTAGTTGCTCACAAAATCACCGTGTTCAAATTTTTGATTCTAATGGAACATTTAAGAGAAAATACGGTTATTTAGGAATTAAAAGTTTTAGTCCATATGACATTGATTACACTCCTGAAAATACATTTTTAATCACTGACATTCAAAATCATAGAGCATTTGAAGTTGATGCAAATGGAAGTTTTTTAAAAATGATCGCCCGCAGTGGAAACGGCGATGGATTGGTCAACGCACCTAGGTCGATTCACTTAGCAAAAAATAATAAAATTTATGTCTCGGACACGGGGAGACATAGAATTCAGGTTTTTGATAGAAACGGCACATTCATCAAAAAATTTGGAAACAGTGGATCTGGAAATGGTGAATTTAATAATCCCTTCGGTATTACATCGAGCAGTAACGGTGATATTTATATTGCGGATCGTTATAATCATCGCGTTCAAGTCTTCGATGAAAACGGAACCTTTCTACGGAAGTTTGGAAGTTATGGCAGCCTCGAAGGTCAAATTAATCAACCCATGGATTTAGCCGTCACTGCGGCTAATCAAATTGCAGTTCTCGATTACATAAACCGAAGAGTTGTATATTTCTCAACCTCCGGGCAGTTTGTTAAACATCACTCCACCCATTCTCATGAAGAGTTCATCGGAAACTTACCAAACGGGTTGATTGCAACGACGAGGACCAACATTTTCAACCTGTATGATGCAAATGGAAATCGAATTAAAAACTGGCACAAAAGTGGTGGCACTTCATCTGCGTTCACATCTTTGCCAAATGGATCCATAGTATGGGTGAACTACAATACTGACAAAATAAATTTTTATCGCCCCACCTTCCGAACGATTCGTCCGAAAGTTTCAAAGGAAATCCCCTTCCCAAAAGTTATTTCTGTTGCCCAGCAGCAGGGAACTAATCTGCTCGATGTTACTTTTCGAATTAATGACTTAGACAGTACTCATGTACATGCTGCTATGCTTGGATTTGTAGATGGTGGAAACGATTTATCAAAAGTTATTGTCCCACAAACCTTTGTTGGGTCAACCGTGGGGAAACTTGATGCCAATGTCACAACTAACCAAGTTCATACCGTTACATGGAACGCCGGTGCAGACTGGAATGTCGGCTTTGGTGAGTTGGAAATGGCAATTCTTGCCAAAGATGACCGTAACTTATTAAACATACATTTTCTAACCTTGCCCGCATCTGACAGCAATTCAAGCACCTTACAAATAAGCCGATCTCCTCTTTCTGACTCAGATCTCCTCAACCTATGGTATTGGTTACTCGCCACCAATGATCAGCAAATTAGCCGGCAGGGTGGAAGTATATCAGCAGTAGTGACTGGAAATGCACCTTCATTCCAACCATCTGACCTGAGCAACCTTGTACTCTGGTTGGATGCAAATGATGTCGATGGAAATGCGAGCACATTTTATGAACAAAATGGAACAGTGATTGATAAATGGGTTAACCTTGCTGACTCCGATCATAATTTCACTCAGTCAAATACCAGTAAAAAGCCAACATTGCACCGGAATGTTCTTAACGGAAAGCCCGGTATTTTCTTTGATAACTCAGATGACGGCATGGCATCCACCTTAAATATCAATGCCCGTCCCTATTCTATATTCATACTCTTTAACTGCCTTGACAATGTCTCCCGTGCACGCAGGGCAATCCAAGGTTCTCATAATTGGCTCATCGGTCCATATTCAAACAAAATTGGTTACCACCCCAATGACAATTGGGCATCACATAGCCATACATTTACAGCCGGAAATTTCTACTTCGTAAGTGCCATAACTACAGATCAGGGTTCCACCTTCATGGTTAACGGTGCAGATGTAACCACCAACTCAAATGCGAATAATAACCCTGGTTACCTACACCTCGCCGGAAGTGGTTCTAGTAGTGGAGAGGTTTTGAATGGCTATATCTGTGAGGTAATCGCATTAAACAGGGAGGTAACCGATTCCGAACTTACCCAACTGCAAACCTATGTTGCTCACAAATGGAATGTTAACACAACCTATGTGGATAATACTTCAACCAGTCCAGTTGGTCGGGCTTTCCTCCTAAATAAGATGAACCTAAGGCAAGCCACATCCTCTGAAGTTACCCGGGCAAAAGAAGGTGCAGTACCCGGAATGACTAATCAATTCACACCTACATTTAAGGTTGGGCCAAACGAGCGTCCAGTAAATGTGAATGAATATGGTTTTGACACAGCACCAAGCAATGGATTCTGGGTGGTTCCTAATTAATTTTTTTGTCTTAAATTTGAATAAACTTGATTTTCTGAGTTCATAATGACGCCAATCAAAAAGGAAGGTGCAACCTTAGATAGGTACAATTGCATTGGCATAAAATTAGCCTGGCTAATTTTATCCCTTCCCCTATTCGGTCATTCTGCCTTTGCCCAGTTTGCTTTGATGCAAAGATCTGAGCCCGCAGGTATTTTCTCAACATCCACCCAATACTTTGACAGTAACTCGAGCGTAACTACTCAAACTATTCAAGAAAGGAGCAGTGGATATGTTTTCACACACTGGGAGGTAAACGGCACAAGAATAATAACTGATCATAATGTATCTGTCATGCAGGTAACCTTTAATCTATTGGAAAATACTAATGCTGTAGCATTTTATACTCTTGAAAATCAGGACTCTGACCTGGACCAAATACCAGATTGGTATGAGATTAGAATGAATCAAGACCTGCATGCAAATGCACTTTCGAATGATGATAATGATTCCCTTACCCTTGCAGAAGAGGTTAAGTTTAATCTCTCCTCCCGAATCAAAGATTACTTCTTAGAAGGAGGAATCTCCATTCGCCGGTCTGCCAAAACTTTTGTTAACCTCGGAGGGGCAAGAAAACTTTCCCTATCCAGTGATCCTCCTGGTTTACTTACAACTGAAGTAACCTATCCTGAGGTTAACTCCACATTTACCTCCTCGAATTTAAGTGGATTACAGTCCGGATATGCTTTTTCCCATTGGGAAGTAAATGGTGTTCGCAAACAGGATACCATTGGCATGGGTCTCAGTAAAATCACCGAGACTATGAGTGAGGATAAGCAAATTGTCGCAAAATATTATGAACAAACCATTGATTCTGACATGGACGGCTTACCCGATTGGGTGGAGTGGAAGGAATTTGGGAACCTCGATAAAAACTCAAACTCCAACACTGACAACGACGACTTTACAATAAGTGAAGAGAGAAAGTTCGGACTCAGCGATCTGGTAAGCGACTCTATTATCGAAGGTGGAATATCAGTTAGAAGGTCTCAAAAAGTTCTTTTAAACTTAGGGGGGGCAAGTCAATTAATTCTTTCCAGTAACCCGCCTGGCATACTACCCACTCAAAAAACCCTACATGATATTAATTCGACATACACAAGCACCAACCTGAACGGTGCCCAGAGTGGATTTGTTTTCTCACATTGGGAAATTAACGGAATTAGGCAGTCGGGTTCTTTAGGCTCTGGGCTTACCAAGGTGGTGGAAAAACTCGACTCTGACAAAACAATAGAGGCGATCTACATTAAAGATGACCTTGATTCTGACCAGGACGGTATACTTGATTGGCTTGAGTGGCATAAATTTGGAACCTTAAACAACTTATCAAACAACGATTCAGATGCAGATGGTTTCACACTGCTAGAAGAAACAAATTTTGGCACCAACCCTCTTATCCCAGATACGATCATGGAAGGGGGAATATCTTTTCGCAGAACCCTGCGATTCGCCTTTGCCCAGGGTGCCCCGGGACAAAACGATTCCTTTGATAGTGATGGTGATGGACTTACTGACCTCCAGGAAATTGCTATTGGCTCAAATAAGAACATTCAGGATACCGACGGCGATGGATACTCTGATCATGCTGAATGGCTCGCTCAATCCGATCTTCTTAATGTTAACAGTTTCCCTAATCAGGCCCCCACAGCGATTGATCTTAATAATTCTCAAATTTTTGAAAACCAGGCAAGCGGTTCCTCAGTTGGTCGTTTTACTGTAATTGACCCGAATCAAAACTCGACTCACACCGTAACCCTTGTGGATGGAAACGGTTCAACCCATAACTCCCTCTTTCACATTGATGCAAACAACACGCTAAAAACCAATGTTACTTTTAACTTCGAAACAAATGCCACTCAATTGTCCATTCGGGTAAAAGCACAGGATCAACATAATGCTTCCCTCACAAAAGTATTCCAAATCCAAATTATTAATGTTGTTGAAGACTATGACAGTGACGGAATTGAGGATCATTTCGATCCAGATGATGA
>JABGWZ010000051.1 GCA_018675995.1 Opitutia bacterium
AATTCGGTGGAAATTAAATAAGCGATGAGGATCATGCTGAATCCAAATACCACCGTGAAAATAAGAGTGAGTACTCGGCTTTTTGAGTAAGCCGAGTTTCTTCTTATAGAATGTAGGGTTGCTTCCCCTGAATTGGGTTTCTTTTTCATAGCTAATAAATTTCATGCTTCTTCAAGGATTCGCAAGCAATAATGAGAATGGTACTTTATTTTTATTCCATTTTTTTTGATTGTTGCACTCATTCTTTAATTTTGAAGTGATTAGTGATTATGAAAAGATTTTCGATCAGTTTCCTTTTAATTTTTTTGGTTTTGGGGTGTGATGAGCAGAAAAGTTTTCAAGAAGAAGAACCTTTGTCAACAGTGCCTACTAAAGACGGCATTGACTTAGATGAGCATAATAGAATTGTAGAGGCCGAGAAATTACGGGTAACGGATTTACAAATAAAACTAAACCGTTTGATTGAAGAAAGTAGCAACCGTTCAATGCGGGATGAAGAAACGATTAAAGAATTAGAGGCTAAAGTTGTTGCCTTGAATAATGCATTAAGTGAATCTCGAACACAGATTTCCCAATCAAAATCCACTTTGAAGGAGATAAAAAAAATCGGCTCGAGGGAATACAAGGATATTTTTGAGAGAACAAAAAATCTCGGACATCAGCAGGCTATTTTATTGTATGAGGATTTTCTTGACCAATTTCCTGAAAGTCCGATCTCATCGAAAGCTCGGTCCCGAATAAAATATCACAGTGCAGAGATAATGGTATTGGAGAACCGTGAGGGTGCAAGGACGCTTCGGGTATGGGATACGAAGTTAAAAGGTGAAGGCTTGTTTGCCAGAAAAGTGAGTGATGATGTGCTTTTTAATCTGATTGGCCGAAAGCCCGATTCCTCGAAGCGTGGTTCAAGTTCCGAATACCGAGAAAGAACCCACCTTTGGCGTGACTATGTTTTGGATGGTGGGTACCATGATTTGATTATTGAAACCACGGACGGCAAAGTAGACCGGGTTTACAGAGCGGAATAATCTAATTTTTCTTAACGAACACGTGCATCAATACAAACAGCTTCTTCTGTGCTACGAGCAAGCACCAATCCATTGCTCAGGATCGGGGTGCTCCAGCATTTTCCACTGAGGACTTTTCTGCGTGCCAATTCCATGTATTTTGAAGGAGTAGCGTTGACCACTGAAAGTTCACCGTTATCAGAAAGAGCGATCAATTTATCACCGGAGAGAATAACATTTCCCGGACCATAACCGTCCTTACTCCACTTGGTTTTACCTGTTTCTAATTCAATGCATTGAAGGGGGCCATTCCCATATTTTTTAAAGCTAAACATACCGAACAGATGACCTTCATGGTAAATAGGAGTGCTCCAATGGTTAAACATATCGTTTTTCTTTCTCCACACCTCCGTGCTTGAGAAACGACTTCCATTTTTACTAATTCTGTAGAGACCAGCACCCACACCATACCCCGCTGAGCAATAGACTAGGTCGCCGGCGACAACGGGAGATGCGGCAGTTGATACTTTAAAGGGAAAAGATTGACGCCAAAGCTCGACCCCGGTCTCAGGCTCAACCGAAACGAGTCCCGATGTGCAGAAGAAAATCACTTGCCGTACGCCATGAATAGTTGTGGCAATTGGTGTGGCATGGGTGGCGGTTTCATCTGCTTTTTTCCAAATGAGCTCACCGTTCTCCCGATTAAAAGCAAGCAGGCTTTGCCCAGGACCACCGCCGTATACTATGACTTGATTTCCCTCGATAAGAGGAGCGGATGAATTTTTCCATTTAATATTTCTTCCGGCATGTTCTTTTAACACACTCACATCCCACAAGATATTTCCATCTTTTGCATCAATACAATAAAGATTCATGTCGGAATCATAGACCCATACTTTTCCGTTAAATACCGACGGTGTAGAGCGAGGGCCGTCACCGCCGCTGTTGTTTGGTGCACCGGAATTACCACCACCACTTTTATAGTCCATCCTGCAAAGCCATGTTTCCCATAAGCGATTTCCAGAACGGGTATCTAGGGCAATGCAAACCTCTCTCATTAAACCGTCTTCATCTTCCTGTGCAACTAAGGTAAAAGCTTTGGTTCCTTCACAGGAAAATGAACTAAAGCCAAGGGGTGTCTTTACTTTCCATTTTTGTGCAGCACTTTTTTTGAGCCAGTTTGTGGAGTTGATTAATTCATCTGTTTTGTTGTCGGAGCGACGGCCATGGTACTGGTTCCAGTCAATTGCAATAAGCTGCGCTGTACCTAATAGGATTAGAATTAGTGATGATAATAAAGAAGTTTTCATGATTAGTTATTATTGTCTGTTTTGTTTTGTCTGTGACAAGGAGGAATATATTAAATTTGTTTATTTTTTTCGAAAGCGTGTTTTGAATATAGCCACAACTAAGAAGAGGGTGAATATAAAATACCAGGGAAACCAACCAAGGGCCTGAACAAAAACTGCATCCTGCTGGTTCATTTTTCTGTCTGTAATCATGGGATCGATTTCAGAAAGTTTTATCCATGCAATTAAACCAGAATAGAGCAGAGAGACAGCACCATAAGATAAGTTGGTCGATAAACCCCTGAAGCTAAGCACTGTTGCCCTCCTTTCTGAAGAGGCTTCCTCATTGAGGTATCGACTGACAAGATAGTTCATTATTTGCATGGTAGCATAGAGCAAAATGGCGGGTAAAATTCCCCAATATGGAATAGCAAATCCAATTCCCCATAAACCAACCGTTAACAACAGGCAGAGCAGAAAGAAATTTTTCTGTGGAGAAAAATGATCACCCAAATAGCGAGCTAGTCGGGGGATGAAAATTCCCATCAGTGACATACCTGAGGCAACCAGGCCAAAGCTGGCCACAGGCAGACTAATAACATTCCAATATGCGCTCGCAATGGTGAGGAACTGCCTGATTACATTATCCAAAGCCATAGCTGTAATCAAAATCCCGAAGGGCAGGGGGGTCTTCCAAATCCATGCCCCCGCCTGCACGGTCTTTTTAAATGACAGACTCATTGTTTCCAATGCCCCCATTTTTTCACGAGCAAAAGAATCTTTCATCGCCAGAGATGCTCCCAGTACGATTAGGGATGAAATTAAAGTGAGGAAAATAGGTGCTTTTATCGCCTGCGCTGAGGTCATTTTAAAATCAATGCCCATTGCCTGTAGGCACATATTGATAAACTCGTGATCGTAAAAAGCGGAACCAGTCATCATGGCGAAGAAAAAAGCTAACGATGTGAATCGCTGTGCTTTTTCGAGGGCTTTATTCCATTCACTTTCCATGCCGGCTTCTTTGAGAGAATCATAAGCAAGGGCTTCGTCTGCACCACTAGCTGCAGCCTCAGCTAGGCCACTAACCACACGGTTGAGGGCAAAGAGCAGGAAAACATATTGACCGCCATTCATCGGAGCAAAAAGGAGGGCAATCATTTCCACGATCATGCAGATTGCAGCAAGAATAAGAAGTTTTTTCCTGCCCAGGGTATCAGCTAATGCTCCGGAGGGAACTTCGAGCAAAATGATTGTTATTGCCCATATTCCGTTTAAGATCCCGAAATCTTCCCAACTTAGGCCATGCTCAAGAAATAGAAGGGCATAAACAGGATAGTAGAAGCGGGCATTGAAAAGCATGCGAAAGCAAATGAATAGCCTCAGGTTTTTTTCGGCTCGTTGCTTTGCGGTTTTAATCATCAGGTATCGTACTTATTTTGATTGTTTAATGTGATCGGATTATAAAAAGACAAGCTAACTGAAAATTCACTTGCCATTGATCAGGCAAGAAGATTCTCCTTTTTATTATGTTATCCCGTCCCAATATCCTATGGATTTGTACAGATCAGCAGAGGTTCGATACGATTCAGGCACTAGGTAACTCCTATGCTCGAACTCCTCATTTAGATAAATTAACCAGTGAAGGCACTTTATTTAGAAATGCTTTTTGCCAAAGTCCGGTATGTGCTCCGAGTCGGGCGTCCTTCCTGACTGGACGCTATCCGCGAACAACACGTTGCAGACAGAACGGTCAATCGATCCCTGCCGATGAAGTTTTGGTTTCCAAAATCTTTTCCGATGCCGGATACCGGTGTGGGTTAGCTGGCAAACTGCACTTGGCCTCCTGTTCCGATGGTAAAGTTGAAAAAAGAACCGACGATGGCTATGACCCTTTCCATTGGTCTCACCATCCACAGCCTGACTGGGAAGAGAATGAATATACGAAATGGCTCACGGAAAAAGGACAGGACTGGTTCGATTTACAGGGGGATGAAATTAATCCTTATGTACATCACGGTCCACCTGCTGAGCATAGTCAGACTGCATGGTGTGCTGAAAAAACTATCGAATTTATTAAGGCTGAAAAGGGTAAGCCCTGGTTTTTCAGTTTTAACTGTTTTGACCCACACCATCCATTTGATCCACCCAAAGAGTATTTTGAGAAGTTTAACCCAGATGACATGCCTTTACCAAGTGTTCACACCGACGAGGCAGATGCAAAAACAACTTTTCAAAAACTTGACCGAATATGGGCCCATAATAATCCTGGAGAATTTCAGGTTGAATCCATGACCGATCAGGATAGAAGGACTGTCTACGCCGCCTACATGGCTATGGTTTCCTTAATCGATGATGAAGTTGGTAAAATATTGGACGCACTTGAAGAAACTGGACAAGCGGGTAATACATTGGTTGTTTTTATGTCTGATCATGGAGAAATGCTTGGTGATCATGGGATTTATTTTAAGGGTCCTCATTTTTACGACTGTCAAATGAGAGTGCCTTTAATTGTGAGATGGCCAGATGGTGGGCTTTTGAAAAACCGACAGGTAGACGGATTTGTGGAATTAATTGACTTAATGCCTACTTTCTTGGAAGCAGCTGGTTTAGATATTCCGTCTGCAGTGCAGGGTAAAAGTTTGCTCTCTTTACTCAAAGGCGGTGATGAAGAGTTGTACTGTAGAAAACAGGTTTATGCTGAATACTACAACGCATGGACACATAAGGAGGCGTATGGAACTATGCTGCGAACTAAGGAATGGAAGATTGTGGTTTACCACGGAACCAATCAGGGTGAGTTTTACGATCTGCAAAAAGACCCTGAGGAGTTTTTCAATTTGTGGAATAAACCCGAATTTCAGGAGGTAAAGCAGGAATATATCCTAAAATGTTTTGATGCCTCCGTTCTTTCTATGGATCCTAATCCTCCCCGCCTCGGTCCTTTTTAAAAAATATATTTATTCCAAAAAATCGAAAAGGCTTGAATGGATTTTTAAGCATGTCATTCTACCTTTTTCTTCTTCCCATGAACATACACGAATACCAAGCAAAACAACTTTTTGCAGATGCCGGTGTCGCGGTTCCCAACGGAACCGTTGCCCAATCTGCAGAAAATTTTGATCACGCCCTCTCCAGCTTGCCAGATGGTAAAGCTGTTGTCGTAAAAGCCCAAATTCATGCGGGCGGTCGTGGTAAAGGAACTTTTAAAGACGGTTTTCAGGGTGGGGTTCATGTCGTTTCCTCTCATGGCGAAGCCAAGGAGAAAGCTGAGGCAATGCTCGGCAATGTGCTGGTAACAAAACAGACGGGAGAAGAAGGAAAAGAAGTCAGTACCGTATACTTTAACGAAGCGACTGATATTGAGAAAGAATACTATCTTGCCGTTCTTATGGATCGCGCTACATCCAAGCCTGTGATTATTGCCTCAACTGAAGGTGGTGTGGATATTGAGGAAGTGGCGGAGAGTTCACCAGATAAAATCCTAAAAGTTCTTGTGGATCCGACTCTTGGACTTCGTTCTCACCAAGCCCGTCAAATTGCATTTGGACTGGAATTGAGTGGAGATTCATTTAAACAGTGTGTCAAATTGGTTACCAAATTGTACGCTTTTTTCTGGGATAAGGATTGTTCCCAAGTTGAGGTTAATCCTTTGGTCACTACGCCAAGTGGAGATGTTTTGGCCTTGGATGCTAAAGTGAATTTCGACGCTAATGCTCTTTTCCGTCACCCCGATGTGGTCGAACTTCGCGATTTAAGTGAAGAGGACCCCAAGGAGGTGGAAGCTTCCAAATTTGATTTGAACTATATTGCTCTAGATGGAAATGTTGCCTGCATGGTTAATGGTGCGGGACTTGCCATGGCCACGATGGATATAATTAAACACTACGGTGGATCGCCTGCTAACTTTCTTGATGTAGGTGGAGGAGCGACGGAGGAACAGGTCGAGAATGCGTTTCGCATATTAGTTTCTGATGATGCGGTTAAAGCAATTCTCGTAAATATTTTTGGCGGGATTATGAAGTGCGATGTAATTGCAACCGGGATTGTTAACGCAGCCCGTAAGCTAGATATGAAAGTACCATTAGTGGTACGGCTTGAGGGAACCAATGTTGAGAAGGGTAAGCAAATCCTTGCAGACAGTGGACTTGCCCTTGAACCTGCTGACTCTCTTGCCCAGGCGGCTGAGAAAATTGTCAAATTAGCCGCAGAAGCTAGTTAATTATTAGATCTCCAAAAAGAAAAATTTATAATGAGCGTTTTAGTAAATAAAGACACCCGACTTGTTGTCCAGGGAATCACTGGAAGTGCGGGAAGTTTTCACACCATACAATGCATGGAATATGGGACCAATGTGGTTGCCGGTGTAACTCCAGGCAAAGGTGGACAAAAATTTCAGGATACCGTTCCAGTTTTTAATACGGTTCAGGATGCGGTGGATAAAGAAGGGGCGAATGTTGCGGCAATTTATGTGCCACCGCCATTTGCAGCTGATTCAATCCTCGAGGCCATTGAGGCAGAAATTCCTTTGGTGATTGCGATTACTGAGGGTATCCCTGTTCGGGATATGGCTGAAGTAAAAGCTCGCCTGGCAACTTCTAACACTCGATTGATCGGACCGAATTGTCCGGGTATCATCACTCCTGGTGAATGTAAAATCGGAATTATGCCCGGTTACATCCATAAGCCGGGAAGGGTGGGGATTGTTTCCCGCTCAGGAACGCTTACCTATGAAGCGGTTTGGCAAATAACTCAGGCTGGTCATGGGCAGTCAACCTGTATTGGTATCGGAGGAGATCCGATCAATGGAACCAGTCATTTGGATGCGGTAAAACTTTTCCATGAGGATCCTGATACAGATGCTATTATTTTAATCGGAGAAATTGGTGGGACTGCAGAAGAGGAGGCGGCTGCTTTTATCAAAGAGCATGTTGATAAACCATGTGCCGCATTTATCGCTGGCAGAACTGCTCCCCCGGGGCGCCGGATGGGCCATGCCGGTGCAATTGTTTCAGGCGGTCAGGGGACTGCGGAAGCTAAGGTAGAAGCTATGCTTGATGCTGGTATTTCGGTTGCAGAGACTCCCTCCCATATTGCAGAAGCTCTCTTTAAGATATATAACCCCTAATTTTCTTAAGGGGTTATATTTTAAAGTGGATTAAATATTTCTCTCCAAGGTTAGCCTCTGGTATTATTTCGTCGAGGTTCCAAATTTTTGCAGGGTGTAATCCTGATGATTTGAGTTCTTCGGTGTAATCACCACCCTTTAAATATAAAATACCGTTGGCAGGTGAATTGCGTGCCCCCTTACGGATTTTATTATGTACCCATCCAAAAAAGGTGGGCAGTGCGGTTACCGCACGCCCAATAATAAAGTCGTAACTTCTTTTTTTAGGGAGTTCTTCAACCCGGCCACGTGCAACCTCGACATTTGAAAGGCCTAATTGCTTGACCATGTCTTCCACAACCATAATTTTCTTCCCAATGGAGTCAAGCAGGGTGAACCTTGCCTGCGGGTAGCATATAGCCAAAGGAATACCAGGCAGTCCACCTCCGGTACCTACATCAAGAATTCTTGTTTTTGGCATAAGGCGAAGAAAATTTGTCATCGTAAGACAATGAGCAAGGTGCTTGGTTTCGAGGCGATCCATATCCTTCCGAGAGACCAAGTTTATTTTGCTGTTCCAATCACGAAGTAAATCAGTGTATTGCTCGAGCTGAGTCCATGACTGGTCGGATAGTTTTGGGAACCATTGCCTGAGCAATGGCCATGTGTCATTCATTTCTTCCATTGCCTGCAAAGAGTTGATTAATCTACGGTAACTGGTTTCAAACTTTTAATCAAATCGTCCATGGCTTTTGCCTGGAGGAGAAACGGTTCGAGTTTGTCAATGGGGAGCGCACAGGGGCCGTCACATTTTGCCTGAGATGGGTTTGGGTGGGATTCAAGAAATAGACCTCCGATTCCTTGGCTCATTCCTGCAAGCATTAATTGAAAAACAGCCTGTCTTCTCCCATCAGCAGAGTCATTTCGTCCGCCTGGAATTTGTAGAGAATGAGTAATATCAAAAACAACCGGGCAACCAGTTTTTTTCATGATTCCAAAATTGAGTGGATCAACTACCAGGTTATTGTAGCCAAATGAGGACCCACGTTCGCAGAGCAGAATCTTGTCGTTTCCTGCCTCTTTGAACTTGTTAATGATATGTTCCATTTCATGGGCAGCAAGAAACTGAGCTTTTTTAACATTAACAGGTCGGCCGGTTTCGGCGAGGGCAACAACTAAATCTGTCTGTCGGCAAAGAAAGGCTGGTAACTGAAGGACATCAATTACTTCCGCGGCTGGCTTAGCCTGAAAGGGTTCGTGAATATCAGAAATAATCGGCACTTGATAAGTTTCCTTGATTTCAGCAAGTATTTTTAGGCCCTTTTCCAACCCTGGTCCACGAAAAGAGTTTATCGATGAACGGTTGGCTTTGTCAAAAGAGGCTTTAAAAATGAAGGGAATGCCTAACTTGGATGTGACTTCTTTATAATAAGCCGCAATTTCCATAGCGAGCTCCCTTGATTCAAGAACATTCATGCCTCCAAATAAAGCAAAGGGGTTGTCGTTCGAGACTTTGAGCTCCCCAATGCTAATGATCTTTTGCAAATTCATGCAAAGGCAACTGAAGGAGGTGTTCCGTGTTCAGCTGAAACAATTATTCCGATTCCTCCACGGGCATTAAAGTCAACTTCAACGCGACACCATCTTGGATTGAGGGCTTCGATCAGATCATCAAGAAGTCGATTAGCAAAGTGTTCGTGAAAAGTTCCTTGGTCTCGAAAGGTCCAAAGATAAAGTTTGAGTGACTTGGATTCGACTATTTTTTGATCGGGTACATAGCGAATGAAAATTTCAGCAAAATCAGGTTGTCCGGTTTTCGGGCAAAGGCAGGTGAATTCATTTGTTTTTAACTCAACCACATAGTCGCGTTCAGTATTCCGATTTGGAAAGGTTTCCAATGTTCTATTTGGATGGGTACCGCCTTCACCTAGTTTTGTCAGGTTTTCGTGTTCTGGATTTGTTTGATTCATAAAGCTTTATTTTCACACGACTTTACTCGATGAGCAATGCCGAAAGAGTATCAAACCATATTCCAGTTTAAGTTTTTTGTTTCATCTGTAATGCTGTAATTAAGTTTTGTGAGAAAGTCTGCCCTCGGAATTTTAATGGCACCAAGTTTTTTCAAATGGGGAGTCGGAACCTGGCAATCAATGAAATGAAAATTATTCTCAATCGCGATATCAACCAATTTTGCGAAACAGACTTTTGATGCTTCAGGCATTTTATAAAACATGGACTCTCCGAAAAAAGATTGTCCGAGGCATAAGCCGTATAACCCACCTACCAACTCGTTTTCATAATAGGCTTCTATTGAATGAGCTATACCCATTTGGTTAAGTTTGCAGTAATCCTCAATCATGTCCTTTTCAATCCATGTGCTTTCCTGCCTTGGCCTTTGACTCGCTGCACAAGATTTCATTGTTAACGGAAAGTTTTTGTTGGTTTTGATTTCAAATTTCTTTTCTTTGAGTGCCTTCTTTAAACTTCGAGAAACTTTAAAATTTTTAGGGAAAAGCAGGAATCGTGGGTCGGGAGAAAACCAATGCCAAAGTGGATACTCACCGATTTTGAGCCATGGGAAAATACCTTTTTGATAAGCTAGTAAAAGCCTTTCTGTTCCAAGAGTCTCACTAACTGCAACTAAGCCCTCCTTATTTGAAAGTGCTGGGTCTGGAAACCAGACCGGATCACTGTCATCCAAAAAATAGACTTTAGACACAGGTTATCCCGAGGAAAGTTCAAGAAGGCTTACTTCAGGGCGACAGTTTAACCGAATGCCCCATAGATTACCAATACCACGGGTAACATGGATCTGTCTTCCTTTCCATGAATGCAGGCCTTCTACGATAGAGTGATCGCGAACGGGTGCAAACGGAGTCAGATTAACAAATGGAATTTTTAACTGTCCGCCGTGGGTGTGCCCACAGAGCAAAAGATCCCAATCATAGGGTTCTAGCAACTCCTTTGCATCTGGATTATGACAGAGCAGGATTTTGTGATTTTTTTGTGACGGACTCTTTCTTTTGGCCAGGCATTTATGAGGAAGACAAGTCTTTGACCATAAATCTCCCACTCCTGAAATCGAAAAGGGTTGTCCTTTAATATAAATTGATTCGCTTCTGTTGTGTAATAGTTTAGTGCCCCCTTTTCGTAACATGTCTTCCACTTTTTGGGTGCTGTGAAATCCGCCGTTACTGGATGCCCATTCTCCCCCGTCGTGATTACCCAAGGTAGCAAATGTTGGAATTTTACTGGTATATTTTCGCAGTAATTTACTCATCTCATCGAGTTCATGATCCGATTTTTTGTTTGTGATGAAATCGCCAGTAATGACACATAGGTCGGGAGATAGAGATGAGCCTTCACGCAAAGAGAAATCGATATCATCAAGTGAGACGGTTTCGGAAAAGTGAAGGTCGGACAGATGTAATAATTTAATAGGTGTCTTATTTTTTAGCCTTGGAAGAACAACCTTCTTGCGAGTTACCTCTAGCCAATTTGCTTCAAAACGAAGATAAAAACCTGAAGGAATAATCGCTGATAATGCAATCGCGAGTTTTTTAAAAAAGCTCCTTCTAGCTCTAGCTTTAACTTTTTTTAATCTTGTTTCTTCGTCTACAATGAAATCAGGAACTTCCTTTTTCATTTTAGAATTCTTTTATGATATTCCTCCAGCCTCATCAAAAATTTCAACCTGTTGTATCAAACTTTTTTGTGACACTGATTTTTCATTTCCACTCCTGAAGTCCTTGATTTTAATTTCATTTTTTTCCCTCTCTTCTTCTCCTAAAATAAGTGCGTATCGGGCACCGCTTTTTCCTGCTTCTTTAAATTGTTTTCCGAAGGCGGCATTTTTGAGGGAATGGTTAACTGAAAAACCAGCTTTCCTACATTGAGATATGATAGTCAGTCCAAATTTTTTATCTTCGGGCCCGCAGATCAGGAAGATATCAGGGGCTACAATATAATTGGGAAGCAGACCTTTCGAATCAAGGCAGTCACTTAAAGTCATATCGCCAATGGCAAAACCTGCGGCAGGCATGTCAGTGTTTCCGGATAATTTTTTGACGAGGTGGTCGTATCGTCCTCCACCAGCCAATGCCCTTCCTTCTCCGGACGATTCAAACGCTTCGTAAACAAACCCGGTGTAATAGGCAAGTCCCCTGACAATAGAAAGATCAATGGATACATAGTTATCTGCGGTGTATCCTTCCAAATACTCAATTAGAGTAACCCAGTCGTTAGCCCGTGTTTGTCCACATTCGCCACAAGAAGATAAGTTCTCCTTGAGCTCTTCAATCGAATCAATTTTTTTAATTGCCTCGATCTTAGTAAGAATATTCTTACTTCTGGCTCCAATTATTTTTTCAAGGTCTTCCAGTGTTTGTTCGGGTTTCCTTCTTTCACTTTTATCAATTATGTTTAGTACTGCCGGCCTTTCCTGGTCTGAAATTCCGAGATTGTTGAGCAACAGTACCCATGTTGTGCGGTCGCTCAAACGTATCTTGAAATCATTTGAACCCAGCCCGAGAGTTTCAAAAATCCCTACGAGCAAGGCAATTAATTCGGCGTCAGCTTGAAGGTTAGTTTCTCCGAGGAGGTCAGCATTGAATTGATAAAATGATCGCCCTCTACCTTTTTGGG
>JABGWZ010000050.1 GCA_018675995.1 Opitutia bacterium
GTGAGGTCGGGAGTTAGTTCACCCACATTCTTAATCTCCAGATAAGCCGATGGATCTGTATGGTTATTGGCAAAGCTTTGATACTTTGTTTCCTGAAAAACTGTCATTATATAATCCTCTGATTTTTTTAAAGCAGTCGAAAGGATCTGTGATATAGACCGAGAAACTTGGTCAAGTTGAGCTGATTCAAAACCTTCGGGTAAATAAATATTTGCTAATGGCATGATATGATCCCATAAGACGCCTGAGTCATTGTCAAGCATCTGCTTATTTAATGTTACCCTCTCACTGTTAAAGTGAAACTATTTAGCAGTTAGCACCTTGACCTTAGGCAGAAATTTACAGATTAATCATGTATGAAATTCGCTCTTTTTTTAATTGGCTCTATCTTTTTTATTTCAAGTTGTGACATGCAAGTTCCTACCGTTCCTGAGTATAAAAAGGGTGATAGCGAGCAACCGAAAATGGAAAGCGAGCCCGTCACGAAACCAGTCATTACAAAGCCAACCCAGGCACGCCCACCAATAAAACGAAAAATCAACAAGCAAGATAGTTCAAAATTATTTGAAACAAAAAATTTACCTATCACAAGAGGAACACCTAAGCGCCCCACCCCACCTGAGGATATACTAGATAAATGAGTTCTGAGTTCTTCGATGTTCATAAAATTCCGATAAACGGAACATTGGACTTGCATGGCTTTCAACCGAGTGAAACAAAGGAAATAGTCGAGGAATATTTAAATGTATGTTATGATGAATACATAACCCAAGGTCGTATTATTCACGGAAAAGGAATTGGCACCCAGCAGAGTATTGTTCACTCCGTTCTTAAAAATCATCCTAAGGTTACTAATTTCTTCCTCGGGGATCAAAATTCTGGAGGCTGGGGTTCGACATCATTTAAGTTAATCTTACGAAGTATTAACCAAAAGTGTGAGTAGTTGCCTGATAGGTAAATGTATTTTTTTTCAAATTTAACATTTTATAACTATTGAGCCTTTTCGATTGCTTTTCATTTTATCAGGGAAATGATATCTACAATGGCAATTAACGACATCATACCATTGGATGCCCTTTTTGGTGATAAGAAAAACTTAAGTAAAAAAAAGAAGAAAGTCGACCGGGTCGCCCTTACTTCTCCGATGATGCGAGTGCCACGCTTGGATATTCAGGTGGCAAGGGATCTGATCGACATAGGCGTTGAAGAATTATACGAACTAGAAGGACGGGCTGCAGAAAGCCTTTTTGAAGAGATTAAAAAAGTGCGCCCTGACACACCTGACTATCGATTAGCCCACATACGCATGGCAATATATTTTGCAGAAACTGATACTCCAGACCCGCAAAAATTACATCCCTGCGAGTGGGGGAATTAAAAAAGTTATAAAACTAAGGAACCCTTCTGGAACGCCTTAGTTTCTTGAGTTCATTCTTTGCCTGCCAAACCATAAAAAGTCCATAACCAAAGAATAAAAAACCGTTTAACATAACCAAGGGGGCAAAATCATTGTCAATACCGACAACAAATAAAGCCGAACCAACAAAAGAGAATAACCAACCAAATAAGCTTCGATATTTAATTATTTTTCGGAACCGAATAATCCTCAGCTCTTTTTGTTTTTCGGTAAGTTCGGGCATAATACAAAATTAATTGAAGCCCGAGGACTTTTCATCATTTCCACCAAGGGCATCATTTAAAAGTTTGAGCCGATCATTTTCCTTAGTCAAGTCTTCAATTAACATATTTGCCCTTCTACTGAAACTCTGTTCTTCAAGAAGTTCCTGCTTTCGGGTTGTCTGTTTGCAAAGGGTATAAGCAGCCAAGTCCAAAAAAGCAGTATCATCAGCTAGGGGGGAAAGGAATTCCAGCATTTCATCATTCACATCACCACCAAGTTTTTGATTTCGCTTAAGTTCATCGGTGATAGCTGAACGAAGTTTATCTGAATCAGTATCCATAGAGGTAGCCATCGGTTCTACATCAAGGATTCTATATGGCACCTCCTGGGTTACCGAGAGAATACGCACACGTTCCAAGCCCTGAAGTAAGACAAAGGATGTACCGTCCGGATTTTCCTTTGAAACGCGGATCAGTCCGGCGGTGGCCACACTAAAAGGTCGTTCTAGGTGCTCTTCCTCGGTTGGGACATCTTCCCTTTCACAGGCAATAGCAAAAATTCGATCATCGAGAAGCCTTTCATTAAGCATTTTTTTGTACCTCTCTTCAAATATCCTAAGTGGCATCATTGCCTTCGGGAAGAGCACGACACCTCGAAGAGTCATAACTGGGATTTGCCTAGGTAAGTTGTAATCATCAATTTGCATCTGTATATACTAGACTGCTTGTGATTCAGAAAAGGTCAAATAACCAAATTCACAACACTTGCGGTAAGCAGACAGGCAATGGTTCCAGCTAAAAGTGCACGCCAGCCTAAACTAGAGAGATTTTTTCTTTGGGATGGAGCGAGGATTGCAATACCAGCAACTTGAATACCGACTGAAGCAAAATTGGCAAAGCCACATAGTGCATAACTTGTAAGAATGATAGACCTCTCGTCATGAAGTAGAGCCTGCTCCTTAAATTCCCCAAGATGGGAATAGGCAACAAATTCATTCAAAACAAGTTTTTCACCCAGTAATTGTCCGATTAGGCGAATATCTGAAGCATCCACACCGATTAACCAAGCAATGGGGGAAAAAACCAATCCAAGTAAGTTCTCTAAAGAGAATTGTTCTCCGCTTAACCCAAACAAAGTATCAAAACCAAGGGGTTTAACTAAAAGATCACTAAGTATAAAGTTTGCCAACGCCACAATTCCTGTAAATACGATCAGAATCGCCCCAACATTAAAGGCAAGTAACAGACCCTGACTTGTCCCAGCAGTTAATGCGTCAAAAATATTCACACTGGATTCATCTTTTACCAAATCAAAAGATTCATTCCTTTGCTCGGTTTCAGGTAAAATAATTTTAGCGCAGACAATTGCAGCTGGGGCAGACATAAGAGAAGCAGTTAACAAATGCTTTGCGAATAACGCTTGTTCAGCAGGGTTCGAGCCCCCCAAGAAGGCCACATAGGCAGCAAAAACACCACCCGCGATAGTTGCGAAGCCACCTGTCATCAAACAGAGAATTTCAGATTTTGTCATCTTATCAAGATAGGGTCTGACCAGAAGGGGTGCTTCTGTTTGGCCCACAAATACATTGGCTGACATAGCCAAGCATTCAGGGCCTGAAATCCTCATAGTTCTTTTCATTAACCATGCTAGTAGATATACGATTCTCTGCAGTATGCCCCAGTGATAAAGAAGTGCAGAAAGAGCAGAAAAGAAAAGGATTGAAGGAAGAACCCTGAACGCTACCACAGTACCATAAGATGTGGCATCGCTGGCTAGTTTACCAAAGACAAAGCTGGCACCAAGATATGAAAACTCAGTTAATTGAACAACTCCCTGAGATATCCCTTGAACTAAATCCTTTATGAGTGGAACTTTTAATAAAAGTAAGGCGAAGCAAAATTGCAGGATAAGCCCAGACAATATTAGGCGAAAAGAAATCCCTTTCCGGTTTTTACTAAAAAACCAAAGAATAAACAAAAGGGAAAAGATCCCAAAGATGCTACGAGCAAGATCCATCAATGAATTAACTTTGCTAACAGAAAATACAAAGGGCAACAGGAAAGATAAAAATAGAACCTGAAGTAAGAGTAATAACTCAAGGCTTGGCTAATAAGCAAAGGATACAGACTGGATTAAGAAAAGTGTGTAAACTTATACTTTCCTGAACCAATAAAAATATCAATATTGAATTAAACCATCAAGTTTTCCTTAATCGAACTAACCGCAGCCTCGACATTTTCTCTATGCCCGAATGCACTTAATCGAAAAAAGCCTTCGCCTGCGGGGCCAAAGCCGGAACCTGGAGTACCCACAACATGGCACTCAGTAAGTAATTTATCAAAGAAGTCCCATGAAGTAAGGTTATTGGGAGTTTTGAGCCATACATAGGGTGCATTCCCCCCTCCGTAAGTTGTGATTCCCTTAGCCTGCAATCCGGAATTAATTATCGAAGCATTTTCAAGATAAAATGCAACCTGCCTGCCTGTCTGAGCACGACCTTCAGCTTCCAATACTGAGATTCCACCCGATTGCACAATGTTTGAGGCTCCATTAAAAAATGTATTTTGGCGCCTAGTCCATAAGCTGTGCAGCACCCCTTCGCTTGCATCTTCAGCCAGGCATGTCTTTGGCACAATAGTCCAAGCAAGCCGGACACCGGTAAATCCTGCTGTCTTGGAAAAGCTATTTAGTTCAATAGCACATTCGCGGGCACCCTCAATTTCGTAAATACTTTTGGGTAGATGCGAGTCAGTAATAAACGAGGCGTATGCAGAATCAAAAAGAATCACCGCTTTATTTTCACGGGCATAGTCAACAAATGATTTAAGTTGCTCTTTTGTGGCGACTGCACCGGTTGGGTTATTTGGACTGCAAAGATAAATTAAATCAACTTTCCCTTTGGGTAACTCAGGAAAAAAACTATTTTCTTCTGTGCAGGGCATGTAGACAAGTCCGTCATAACCATTTTCTCCAGCTAGGCCAGTTCTTCCAGCAATCACATTACTGTCTACATAAACTGGGTAGGCAGGGTCCTGTACTGCAACCACACAATCATCAGAGAAAATCCCCTGAATATTTGCTGAGTCAGACTTTGCACCATCGCTAACAAAAACTTCACTTGCGTCAATATTAGCACCTTGTTCGTTATAAAAACCCGCAATTGCTTCCCGCAGTTGAGTGATTCCCTCAGCAGGGCCGTAACCGGTATAACTCTCTGTATTCCCTAAGCTATCAACCCCACGATGCAAGCCATCGATAACCGAGGGAACGATCGGCTCAGTAGTATCACCTATACCGAGCCGCATTACTTGAGTGCCTTCATTTTCAGAAAGGAATTGATTAGTTCGCCTTGCTATCTCAGGAAATAAATAACCGGCGGAGAGTTTTTCGTAGTTTGGATTAATTTTAGCCATGATATAAAATTTTTGATTCAGGTTATTTGGAAACTAAATTTTGGCAATCGGCAAAACTTATTCACCTGCCTGTAAAAGTAAGCCGTTTTTCCTGGCAGACCGGAATGCAAAAAGAAAAATCGACATGCCTAAAGTAAAATAAAAACAATTTAATAAAAATGCCTTAATGAGGAGATCTTCCCGCCAAAGTCCTTCCAAAAGAAGATATCTCATACCCTCAAAAACATATGAGGTAGGAATCCAATGAGCAACTTGCTGCAACCATTCAGGTAAAGTGGAAAGCGGGTAGTAAATACATGAAACTGGAGCGATAAGAAATGGAATGACCCAGGTTAAACTTTCTGCTCCTAATCCGTAGCGAATAAGGATACCTGTCACAACTTGCGATATTGCCCATCCCGTAAAAACGAGGTTGAAGAAAAATGCAATCAAAGGAAGTCCCATGTCAAAAACTGAGACACCAAAGAATGGAATTGCTAGTAAAGCTGCGGGTATCATTCCAATAAATGTTCTAATTAAACTTATCGAGGCAAGTGCGATCATTAACTCCCATGGTCTGAGTGGAGCAACAAAGAGATTCCCCAAATTCCTCGACCACATTTCTTCCAGAAACGAGAGTGTATAACTGACATGCGAACGAAATAGCGAATCCCAAACCAAAACCACTGAAATAAGAATCCCAGATGCGGTAATCTCTGGTTGACTAGCACCAAAATGAAGGGAAACGAAGCCCCATATGATCAGTTGCATAGTGGGCCAGTAAGCAATTTCGATTATCCTGGGCCAAGAACTTCGCAAGACATATAAGTAGCGCAGTAACAGTGCCTGTATTCGTGAAACAGAACCGATCTTCATTGGTTTACTCCTTTACTTACATCAAGGAAAACATCCTCCATAGTCTGACGATCATATTTTGTAAGTAACTCACTCGGGGATCCCTCCTCTACCAGTTTCCCCTTCCGTAGTAGGATAACTTTCTGGCAAAGTTGCTCCACTTCTTTCATATCATGACTGGCTAAAAGAATCGTTGCCCCCTCTTCTTTTTGATAATCGCTTAAAAGCTCTCTGACCCAACCTGCAGTTTCCGGGTCAAGACTTGCTGTGGGCTCGTCTAATAGAAGGAGTTCTGGTTTATTAATCAATGCTTTAGCTAATGAAACCCGTGTTTTCTGACCGGCAGATAATTTCCGCAGTCTTCGATCAGAAAATTCCTCAAGTTGAAATGTTTGCAGCATGTTATCTACTGAAGCACTGGGTTGCCTTAATCCATATAGCTTTGCGTAAACTAATAAATTTTCCCGTACTGTTAGCCGTTGGGGAAGATCGACATATGGAGATGAAAAGTTCATTCTGCTAAGCGCTGGGTATCGATTACTTATAAAATCTTTACCAAATATTTCGATTCGACCAGAACTTGGCAAAAGTAAGCCGAGCAACATGGATAATGTAGTAGTTTTTCCAGCCCCATTTCCACCCAGAATCGCCGTAATTGAACTTTTATTGAGAACAATACTCAAATTACTAACTGCATTCACGGAACCAAAGCTTTTTGATAATCTATGGGTTTGGAGAACTAAACTCATGAATTAACGAGTGATTGTAATTTTAAAATTTTGTTATTCATAATGAAATATTTCAATCAAAGGTAAGTTTCATTAGTTCGCTATTAAGATTATCAGTAACTTCATCAATGGAATGTTCTTTCAGTTTTTCTTCGACTCGAAATACTTTTGTTCGCACTAAAAC